>CAYRRL010000206.1:0-5859 GCA_964426665.1 uncultured Ferruginibacter sp.
GCCCCCCTGCGGGTGCCTTTTATTACTACGCTGGCTCCAGCCACCGGCCTGTTCATTTCGTCCTTTACAATTCCTTTTATAATACTCTTTATTTCACCTTTTCTTTCATCAGGCATAGTACATTTTTTTCTTGCCGTGTCAACCGCTACCGGCACTGTCATGCCTTTTATCTGTGCACTTGATTTTGCTGGCTTCATAAAAAATAAAATGGCAGAAAGTATGTATTGCCATTGCCAGTATCTTTTCTTTTGTGGCAATGCATATATGTCCCGTTCAAGCTGGTCTGGGTAAGCCCTGCCGCAAACTTTTTCATTTTCTTTTTTCTTCAAAAAATAATTGAGCACATCGCTGTCGCTCATATTGCTGAAATCAATTACTTCTTTGGCGCAGGCATTGCAGTAGCGGCCTTGTTCTGTAGGGGCCATGCTGTCCCAGTTTTCGTGGCATGGCTCTGGGATGGAGAGTTGAATCTTTTTCATAACAGTTGGTTTTGCCTGATGGATGAAATAAAAAAGCGCTTTACATAACTAACTGCTGAAAAAATAAAAAGGGTTGGGTATTAATAACTAAAAAAGCCACCCGTTAACTAACCGGGTGGCTTTTGCTCTCAAAAAAAATTGTTCTTACAATTTCACAAACCTTATCACTGTATTCATAGTATCATCGGCAATCCCCACAAGGTTATACATGCCTGCTGCCAGTTTGCTGCAGTCAATAGTAATATTGCTGCTGCCTGCCGCAACCAGCTGTTTGCTTTTTGCAACTATGCGGCCGCTCATATCAGTTATAGCAAACTGCACCATGGTTGCTTTGTCTGAATACACATTCAGCAAAGCAGTGTTTTTAACTGTTGTTGGGTAGATGCCTGCAAACTCAAACCCGGCCCCACCATTGTTCAATAAAACCACAGGCGAATAAGAAACCTTGCCTTCTGCATCTGTCATTTTCAGGCGGTAAAAATTCCTTCCTTTCAATGGCGCTTCATCTATATAATTAAATGGCTCGGCACACCTGGCCTGTGTGGCTGCAATAGAAGACAAAGCATCAAAGCTTCTTCCGTTGCTGCTGCGCTGCACTTCCATTACGATGCTGCTGGAGAGGCAGGAGAGGCGCCAGTTGAGGCCATTGCCATTACCCGCCTTGTAGCCGTTGATGTATTCCAGTTTCACCGGCACTACATTAAAGCAGGTGCCGCCGTTGATTGGGGCATCCGTAACAGATATTGCCAGCGGGCTTACAGAACCATTTACAGGATTAGATGTAACCACGGTGCCGGTAGGCCATGTGCCATCGGCATCGGTATTGCAGCCAAGCACATCGCCGGTTACAATATCATGCTGTTGTATCAGCCTTACGCCATTGCCATTATCGTTTGGTATAATAACATTCCAGCTGCCGGCTGCATTAGCATAGCCCGGAACAAAACTGGTGCCCCATACTACAGTGCCGCCAAAGGTTGGGTTTTCAGCAAGCGTAACAGCCAATGGCCTGCCCACTGCATTCACATTGTCCCACATAGCCACCACGTTGCCTGCTGTGGCCAATGAAGCGCCCTGCAGGAAACTGCCTTTGTCCGGCCCCGGGGTAGTGGCATACGTTAGCACAGTTACAGGCTGGTTAAGCGCAAACCTGTATTGGGCAGTAGTTGAAGGGTCTGCTGAGAGGGTGATAGAAGGATAAATTGTATTGCCGGCGCTGAACCTGCTGTTGCCGGTATTTACAAAACCAAATGTGCCCTGGAAGCTGCCGCTGGCATCAGTGGTAAACTTGCCATGGGCGCCCGGGTTACTCAGCGAACCGGTGGAAACATAGGAATAAGTAACCGGGGAAACAGTGTAATCAAACAATACAGGGTTGCCGGCGCCGGCTGATGCCTGTCCCAAATCGGATGAGATAGACGCCTGCGTAAAATAACGGTAAGTAGTATTGGGGGCAAGGTTGCTAAGCTTTGCATAATACAACGTTGGCAGCCTTGTGGCAGTGCCTGAGCCGGTGTATTGCGGCACAAGCAGGCCTGTAAAATTTACCTGCGTAAGGTTCGATGACAAACCTATTGTCGTGGCAGTGATGGGGTTGTTGGCAGCCGTGGCAGTAAGGTAATTTTGTGTGCCGGCGCCAAGGCTGTCGTATTCATACACACTGATAGTGTAAGTAACGCCCGGCTGCAGGCCAATAACATTGATGGGGCCGCCGCCTGTGCCATTAAACACCACATAGTTGGCAGCGCCAAGGCTTCCGGCAAGCCTTAAATCAAGCGAAGCATTGTAACTGCGGGTGTCGGCAGGCAGTGTTGTGCCCGTGTTTGCTGCATGCATCACCACTATCCTGTTGCCACCGTTGCCGTTAGCCCAGTTTATTGTCATGCTGGTATCGGTAATGCTGCTGGCCACAATATTGCTTGCCTGCACTGCAGGCTCTGCCACTATTATAAAGCCGCCTATTTGAGCAGTGTCTGCGGTGCCGCCGCCGGTTACTTCCACATCGCCGGATATGGCGCCCAACGGGGCAGTGGCGGTGGTGCGTACATATATAGTGGCAGAAAAAGCTGCAGCCGAAGCATATGGCACCAGCAAAGAACTGGCAAAGGGGCCGCCGGGCGACAGCGAAATATTAAAATTAGTGCTGAGGGAGTTTACCGTTACATTGGCCGGCGCACCGGTTAAGTTTACGGCATACATAGTAAATGAGCCGGTGGCTGGGGCGCCGCCGTTTATTGCTATCAACCCTGATGTATCGCTTGCCACAATCAAGGGTGCGTTATTGCACACATTGGCCGCAGTGGCGCTGTTCCTTGGGTTGGCATCGGCTATAAAAAAGTCAACATTATTATTATTAAAATCAATGCACCCATTATCGAGCCTGTACAATGCTTCTATATTAGACAAGCCATTGGTGTTTGCAGCAAGCGCTTCGGCGCAACTGGCAGTGCCGTAACCAATCATGTCCACCACGCTGGCATCGTTGCAGGCAGTGGCTCCGCTTAGTGGCGTGCCGCTGTTTACCAATGCTACTTTGCCGCCCGCCGCAGCCAGGTTAATGCCGGAGTTGCTTACATCGGGCGTTGGCAATGCTGCCCCATTAGCCCCTGTAGCCAATGCTACCAATAAATATTTGCCGGCGCCAATACTGGTGCCTGTAGGTATTGTGTCAACATTCCAGTTTACGCCGCTTGACGATGCGTATTGTATGCTCCAGTCGCCTACCGCTACAGCAGAAGCGCCTGCATTGTACAATTCAACATAATCCTGGTTGTAAGCAGCGCCAGTATTGCCGCCTGCGCCATATAGCTGGCTTATGCGTACCTGAGAGGATGCTGCAAGCCCAATGGATGCAGCTAAAACGAGTGTAAAAAGTTTCTTCATAAAACAATCTGTTTAACCAACTGCAAAATACAATTCTGCGGCGGCTTTTGTAAGAAAAAGGCCAGAATAATTAAAAGGGCCTGTTGCCTGCCGGTTGTTTTTAGCCGCCGGCAGCATAAACACACTGTTCCGATGGAATTATTTGCTTATAAACAAAAACTGCCTTTATCTTTGCTTTTTAACCAAATGGTTAAATTAATGAAGACAAAGAAAAAAGACGAAGCAGCAAGCGAAAAAATACTGGAAGCCGCCCGGAAGGTTTTTCTTACCAAAGGGCTTGACGGCGCACGGATGCAGGATATTGCCGATGAAGCAGGCATGAACAAAGCGCTGCTGCATTACTATTACAGCAGCAAGGAAAAACTGTTTGAAATGATATTTATGGAGGAGGCAAAAAAATTTTTCCCTAAAATAAATATGATATTTGAAAGCAGTTTGCCTTTGTTTGAAAAAATAGAAAAATTTGCAGGGGAGTATATTGATGAAATCCTTGAAAACCCCTACCTGCCTGTATTTGTAATTACTGAGATAAACAAAGCGCCTGATAAGTTCCTGGCAAAAATATGGGGCAAAAACAACCTGCCCAGGCCGCAGAAATTCCTGGAACAGATAGAAAAAGAAGTAAAGAAAGGCAATATAAAACCCATCAGCCCGCTGCACCTGCTGCTGAATATTTTATCCATGTGCGTTTTCCCTTTTATGGCTAAGCCGATGCTAATGCGGAATATCGGGCTTGATGAATTGCAGTTCCGGCTGCTGATGGAGCAACGGAAACAGGAAATACCAAAGTTTATCATCAGTTCAATAAAGAAATAGCTTTTTTGTTTGTGTTTAACCATACGGTTAATAAAATAAATAATGATGAAACAAATATTCTGGATGCTGGTTTTGATGACAGGCACAACCAAAGCACAACCGCCTGTATCGTTAACACTTGACAAAACTTACCAGCTTGCCATGCAAAACTACCCGCTGATAAAACAACGGGAATTAGTAAAGCAAACTGCCAGCCTCAATATTGACAACCTTGGCAAAGCGTTCCTGCCGCAGGCAAGCATCAGCGGGCAGGCAACATACCAATCAGAAGTAACAAAAATCAATATCCCAATACAGGGAGTGGATGTGCCTTCTTTAAGCAAAAGCCAATACAGGGTGGTGGCAGATGTAAACCAGTTGGTATATGATGGCGGTGCAACAAAACAGCAGCAAAACATACAGCGCCTTACTGATGATGCGGAGCAGCAAAAGATTGAAGTGGAGCTGTATAAAATAAGAGAAAGGGTAAACCAACTGTTCCTGGGTGTTTTGTTTTTGGATGAACAACTGAAACAGGTGGGTTTGATAAAATCGGATTTGAATATTGGCATTAAAAGAGTGGAAGCACAAGTGGCAAATGGCGTGGCATTCAAATCGAACTTAAACACATTAAAAGCAGAGTTGCTGAAAGCAGAGCAGCGTGCCATTGAAATAAGCTCATCCCGTAAAGGGCTGATTGATGTGCTGGGCTTGTTTATCAACCAAACTTTGCCGGAAAATATTATACTGGAAACGCCAGCAATAAAATCCGCAGCGTTAGACAACAGGATTGACAGGCCAGAATTAAAATTGTTTACCGCTCAACAGCAATTGCTTTTTAGCCAAAACAAATTAATCAGCGCAAAGAACACGCCTAAAGCAAGCCTGTTTGTACAGGGCGGCTACGGCAGGCCAGGCCTCAATTTCCTCAATACAGATTTTGCATTCTTTTATACCACCGGGCTAAGGCTTAACTGGAATATTGGCAGCCTGTACACAAAAAAGAATGAAAGGAAACTGATTGGCATCAACCAAAAACTGATTGATGTGCAGAAAGAAACTTTCCTGCTCAACACCAGCACAACTTTAAAACAACAGCAGGCAGAAGTTGACAAATACCAAAAGCTCGTTTCAACAGACGCAGCCATTATAGATTTAAGGCAAAGCGTAAAGGAGGCAGCCAAAGCACAGTTGGAAAATGGCGTTATCACAGCCAATGATTACCTCCGTGAGGTAAACGCAGAAGACCAGGCAAGGCAATCGCTTATTACGCACAAGATACAATTGCTGCAATGGCAAATCAATTATCAAACAACAGCAGGCAAACAATAATAAACAACAGTATGAAAAAAATATTTGTATTCGCTTTCCTGTCAGCAGGCATATTAAGCAGCTGCAAAAACAACAAAGAAAACTTTGACGCTTCCGGCACATTTGAAGCAACGGGCGAAGTGGTGGTATCGTCTGAAATGCCGGGGAAGATTTTGCAGTTGAATGTGCAGGAAGGGGCAATGCTTGCAAAAGACAGTATTGTTGGAGTAATTGATGCAACCAATGTTTCGCTGCAAAAAGAGCAGGTGGAAGCAAGCATTAAAGCATTGGGGGAAAAAACGGCAGACATTGCCCCGCAGGCAGCATTGCTGCAAGGCCAGTTAAATGTGCAACAATCGCAGCTTAATAATTTACTTCATGAAAAAACAAG
>CAYRRL010000207.1:0-5833 GCA_964426665.1 uncultured Ferruginibacter sp.
ACAGTACAGGAAAAACACAATTGATACAAGCTGACACATTGAAACAAACAGCTATTGTTACAAACGGCTCAACCATTATTGTTGCAAATGACAGTTCAGCAAAAAACGAAACATCGGATTCTTTAAGTAAAATTCAACGCAATGGTTCGCTGTTGGTTGATACTGCTTCCTCAGCAAGTAAAAGCAGCATAGAAAAAGATGCATTGCCGCCGAACTTAGACACTGCTATTTCAATTGGGAAAGCACCGCTGCCACAGGCAAACAAAGCAAAACTTTCAAAAAAAGATGCATTAGGGGAAAACGATGGCGTCATCACAACAGGCAATGGCAGCATTGCTGCGCCACCAGGGGCTGCCACAGCAATACCGTTGGAAAAGGATACTTTTTTTAATTTGTCAAAAGATACAACGATACGTTTTTTCCAGGCATTCCACCATGTACGTATCTTCAACGATTCGATGCAGGCAGTGTGCGACAGCTTGTTTTATTCTTCTGAAGATTCCACATTCAGGCTTTACAATAACCCGTTTGTGTTCAGCAATAAGTCCCAGATATCTGGCGACACCATTTACCTCTATACAAAAAACAAAAAAGCAAGCCGTGCCTATGTTTTTTACAACGGCATGCTGGTAAGCGAAGTGAACAAACGAATGTATAACCAGATATCGGGGCGCACGCTTAATGGCTATTTCAAAAGTGGCGCCATTGATTATGTAAGGGCAAAAGGCTCGCCGGCCGAAAGCGTTTTTTACCCGCAGGATGACGACAGCGCCATTACGGGCATGAACCGATGCAAAGGCGATGTAATAGACGTTTATTTTGAAAACAAGGAAGTGAACAAAGTGAAGTTTGTAAACGAAGTGGATGGGGCATTGTACCCGATTAACCAGGTGCCGGAAGGGGAGAAGCTGCTGCCTTTGTTTAAATGGGAAGATGCAAGGAGGCCGAAGAACAAACTGGAATTGTTTGAATAGAAGGGGTGGAATTACTTTAACTCAAATTTTTAATCTTATAATTTTCCTTCTCTTATTTTCGCCAGTAAATACAGCCAAATTAAATTCATCATGAAAAAAATAATTATAACAAGCTTTATTGCGATGGCTTTTTGTTTAACGGCAAGCGCACAGAATTATAAAACTGCCGTGGGCATACGTTTCGGGCCTAATTCTGCCGCCATCACAGCAGGGTTCACCGGCAAATATTTCCTGAATGAAAAGGCTGCGGTGGAAGGCATTGTAGGTATTAATAATGGTTTTGGCATTTGCGGTTTGTATGAATTGCATTTCCCGATTGATGCTGTAAACAATCTATCGTGGTTTGCAGGGGCAGGCGGTTATATTGCCGGCCGCAGCAATACTACTTTTATTGGTGGCGCAGGCATCATTGGGCTTGATTATAAGTTTGATGAAATACCGCTCAACCTTTCTTTAGACTGGAAACCAGAATTGAATATCATCAGCAAAATAGCTTTTGAGTCTTCGGGCATTGGCCTTTCTGCAAGGTTTACTTTTTAAGTGCTTACTTTCTTTTTGGGAATTTGTTGCAAGGCAGGTTGTTTAACTTTTGCTTTGGAAGCAGGCTTTACTTTTTTGCTGAGGATAATCAGCGGCTTCACTTGTGGCTTGCCATTATTGTTGTTCAATTCAACCAAGTAAGTGTTTTTGTCTTTTGTGCCAGATTGCTCTTCTTCAATCTGAACAATTATTTTTTTAGCTTCAGCTAATTCTTTTTGGGCAGCCTGTATAGCCATATCCTGAAGTTCCAGTGATTTATCCTGGAGCAGTTCTTCATTTATCAAAGCGGTGTTGCATTCAACTTCTTCAACAGGGGCTTGCTTATCAACCACTGCATTCTTGCTGCCTATAGCTATCGGGCTTGCTTCTTTGTTTCTTTTCACTTTTGCCGCCTTCACACTTGCCGCTTTGCTGCTTTGCTGCTCTTTTGTTTCATTATAAGCATAAGCTACCGGTATCACAAATGGCGTTGCAATATCTACTGTTTCACTTTTCCTGTTTTCATCAACTTTGGTTGCTGCAGGCAATGCAAGCAGCACCATAAACAGCACAGCAAATGCGACAGACAGCAATTGTATTTTTTGCAAAAAAGTAAAACTGGTTTTTGGCTCTTCTGCAAACAGCCTTTTCACTCTTGCCAGCAAATATTTTTTTCCATTGGTGGCAGCTAACGCAAACTCTGTGGGAGCATGGCGGTTTTGTTCCAGCAGCATTAACGCAGCAGCATAATCATGCTTATTGTATTGGTAATTCACCACCCAGTCGTCGCAGCAATTTTCCCTTTCCTTTCTTGCTGCATTGCCAAGCATTCTGGCAAAGGGGTTGAAGAATAAAACCAGTTCAATAATTGATTGAATGAAATTTACTAAGTAGTCATTGCGCTTGATATGTGCCAGTTCATGCAGTATTACCGCCTCTGCCTGCTCTGTGGTTAATTGGCCAAGCATTGCCACAGGCAATAGGATTACTGGTTTTAGGAACCCAACTACCGAAGGCACATAGGCTTTTTCGCTGAGCCAGATACCCACTTTCTTTTTTATGCCTATGTGGAATGCTGTTTGCTCCGTGAAGATGCGTACATCAACAGGCGCTTTTATAAAACAGGATTTTTGCAAAGCAAACAAGCCTTGCAATTTTTTTGCAAACAAAACCATATGCACTGCCAGCAATGCAAAATAAACTACGGACAGCCATTGCAGGCTTTGGGAGAAATTATTTGAAATGCCCAACCAGCTAAAGCCGGCGGTTTCGGTACCGGATTTTTTTATCAATAAATAATTTTGAACAACTGTTGAAACAAACCAGCCAAAAGATGCCAGCTGCAGCAGCAGGCTAAAGTGGTGCTTAAAAAGCGCTGGTAATTTTTTATTGGCAGACACCACAAATTGGTAAGCCATCCACAGCAATGCCGCCTGCCACAGGCTGTTGGCTATGCCCCAGCCAAGCGATTGCAAAAAAATATATTTCTCAAAAACAGAAAGCAGCATGTCATTTACTTATTGATGCTTTTTAAAAAATTGCTTATTTCGTCAAGTTCCTGTTTGGATGCTTTGTGGTTGCCCAGCGCCTGCATTACTAACTGTGCCGGCGAGCCGCTAAAAACTGACTCGATAAGTTTGTTTACCAAAAAGCTTTGTGTTTTTTCTTTGGATACGGCCGGCTGGTAAATATGGGTTTTGCTGCTGCTGTCCCTTGCCACAAGGCCTTTGTCAAACATTATCTGCATCAGTTTTAAAGTAGTAGTATAGCCTGACCCTGAGCCTTTTGTCTTCTGTATCTCTTCATGCACTTCCCTCACTGTTGCCGATTTTTTTGCCCATAGCACCTGCAGTATTTCCAGTTCGCCTTCGGTTGGCTTTGTTTGTTTTGACATAAATGTTGTACGATTGTTTTCGTATGCTAAAATAGGGGATTATTTGTAAAAAGAAACTAAAAATTAAAACGGTTTTCGGTTTGGTGCTTACACTTTGGGCGTTAATGGGTGCTAAAGCCTGTGGGGATTGCCGTTTTCCTAAGCAGGCCTGCAAACTCATATAAGTTTGTTTGGCTTTTTGCAACCTTGCATTTTTGCCAACTTGCCCCTTTGCTTATTGCCCCTTTGCTCCCGCCTCTTTCCTCAATTCAGCCGTTGTTTTGCTGCTCCCATCATGGCTCCAGCCGGGGGACTTAAAGAAGTATTTGATGCCATTGGAAAATGAACCGGAAGAGAATGATTTTTTAAACAATTGGCCCCAGGTTATTAAAGCAATCTTTGCAGGGTTATAGGATTCTATGTTCTTTGTAAGCCCATAAGCAGGCCTTTCCTCTTCGGGCTGAAAGCTGCCAAACATCCTGTCCCAAATTATTAAAATACCGGCGTGGTTTTTATCCAGGTATTTTAAATCGCTTCCATGGTGTACACGGTGGTGCGAAGGCGTATTTAAAATAAATTCCAGTGGTTTTGGCAGCTTATTGATGGTTTCTGTATGAATCCAGAATTGATAGATAAGGCTGATTTGCTGCATAAACAACACCCAGATTGGGTGGAAGCCAACAAGCGGCATCCATGCCCAAAAAAGGAATGCGCCGGACAAATTGCCCGTCCATGTCTGGCGCAGGGCAGCCGCCAAATTGTAATGCTGCGACGAATGGTGCACCACATGGCTTGCCCAAAAATAATTTACATAATGGCTGGTACGGTGGAACCAGTAATAAGAAAAATCATCTGCAAAAAACAGCAGTGCCCAATAATACCATTTGCTTTCATCCAAGCTAAAAAAACGGTGATTATACAAAAATAGGAACAGCCCGAATATCAACGCCTTTGTTATAAAACCAGTAAGCACATTGCCAATGCCAAGCCCAAGGCTTGCAAATGTGTCCTTCGTTTCATACTGGTGCTTCTTCTCCCTGTGGTTGAACCATGCTTCGATGGAAAGCAGCAATACAAAAAATGGTATGGCATAGTATAGTATGGCAGGCGGCATCGCCTTGCAATTTACACAGAAATGGAAACCATTGGCAGGCAACAAAAAAATTACTTTTTAAAGGGGCCAGAAGGTATCTTTGCCGCACTTTAAAAATAGCTATAACGCCAGCAGATGATTGCAGTTACTAAAACATTTTTGCCGCCTTTTGACGAATACACTCATATCCTGAAAAGGGCGTGGGACAATGTTTGGATAACCAACAATGGCGAATTGCTGCAGGAGCTTGAATCAAAACTGGCCAGTTACCTTGGCGCAAGGAATGTATTGTTTTGCGGCAATGGCACTATTGTGTTGCAGTTGGCCATAAAGGCAATGAATATTACCGGCGAGGTAATCACCACGCCTTTTAGCTATGTGGCCACTACCAATGTGGTGCTTTGGGAAAACTGTACGCCAGTGTTTGTTGATATTGAAAATAAAAGTTTTTGCATTGATGCAGATAAGATAGAAGCAGCCATTACGCCAAAAACGCAAGCCATATTGGCCACGCATGTATTTGGCAACCCCTGCAATGTTGAAAAAATTGCTGCCATTGCACAAAAGCACGGATTGAAAGTTATTTATGACGGCGCACATGCGTTCGGGTCTGTTTATAAGGGCAAACAGGTGCTTGCTTACGGCGATGTGTCCACCTGCAGTTTCCATGCTACCAAAATCCTCCATACTGTTGAGGGAGGCTGCCTTGTTACTGATAACGACGAACTGGCAGAACAGCTTAGGCTTATCCGTTCATTCGGGCATCTTGGCGACGATTATTATGCAGTAGGCATTAATGGCAAAAATTCTGAGTTCCATGCTGCAATGGGGCTTGCCAACCTGCCTTACCTGCCTTCTATTATGCAAAACAGGAAGCAAATAAGCGAATGGTACGATACGTTGCTTTCGCCGCTTGGCTTGCAGCGGCCTGTTTCGCCTGAAGGCACTTCTTATAATTACTCTTATTACCCTGTGCTTTTTAAAAGCGAAGCCAGCTTACTGAAAGTAAAGAATGCCCTGCAGGAAAATATACGCCACTGAAAAATAGATAATCAGCCCGGTTACATCCACCAGTGTTGCCACAAAGGGAGCTGAGCTCACCGCAGGGTCAGCGCCCAGTCGTTTGAGCAGCAAAGGCAGCATGGATCCGGAAAGCGTGCCCCACAGCACCACACCCAGCAGGGAGAACCCAACGGTAAAGCCTACCAGCGTATCCTGCCCCTCATAAATACCTGGCATGATATGACCCCATACCACCACCCGGGTGAATCCGATGATACCGAGTACGGCACCCAGCATCAGTCCCTGAATGATTTCTCGCCGCATGATCCGCCACCAGTTGGCAACCGTGATCTCACCCACCGCCATGGCCTG
>CAYRRL010000208.1:0-5813 GCA_964426665.1 uncultured Ferruginibacter sp.
ATAAAATTGCTAGCCGTAATCTGCTGGCTGTATGGTGCGTTCAGGGTGTACAGGGGATATGCAAAAAATTATTTCAGGGATTAATAAGTGCCATGCAAAGAAAAGTTTTCACTCTGTTTATATTGGCTATTTGCATCATTTTGTTTTTTATTTCCTGCTCAGGCAATGCAGTAAAAAAAGCTGGCCCAACTGACACGCCATACTCCGGCACCATACAAATAAGCGTGGACGAATCTTTCCGCCCGGTGATAGAGGAACAAATAAAAGTGTTTGAAGCAACACACCCCGGCACAAAAATAAATGCGCTTTACAAACCCGAGGCCGATTGCCTGAAAGACCTGTTCCGGGACAGCGCCACCCGCATGGTAATTGTAACAAGGGGGCTTTCAAAAAAAGAAGCAAAATATTTTGATGACACACTTAGCTATGTGCCACGAAGCGAACGGATTGCATTTGACGCAATAGCGGTAGTGGTAAACAGTAAAAGCAGCGACACAACTTTTACATTAAAACAATTGCAGCAATTGCTCAGCGGTGAGGCGAAAAACAGTAAAAAAATTGTATTTGACGGGTTAAGCGCCACCAGCACTATCCGCTTTGCAATCGACAGTATTTTAAAAGGAAAAAAATTTGACAGTAACAAAGTGCAGGCAGCTAAAAACAGCAAAGAGGTATTGGATTATGTTGCTTTGGATGAAAATGCGATAGGCTTTGTAGGCATTAGCTGGATAGGCAACCCCGAAGACACTGCACAGGCCAATATGTTAAGAAAAATAAAAATTGCTTACATAGAATGCGAAGCCTGTTTAGATTCGCCTTATGTAAAACCAACACAGGCGGGCATCATTACGAGAAGGTACCCTTTGGTACGTGGATTGTATTATATATTAAAGGAAAATTTTTCAGGGTTAGGTGGGGGCTTGGCAGGTTTTATGCAATATGAAAGGGGGCAGTTGATTTTTAGAAGGGCCTACCTCCAGCCGGGAACTATGGACTTTAGCACAAGAAACGTTATAGTAAACGGGAAATGAAAAAAAGAATAATTTTTTCTGTGAGATTGGCGGCAAAGTTTTTATCATTGTAAAGCTTAAATCAAAAATAAAATGAACAAGTTTAAAACGGGGTTGCTTTTTATTGCTGTGTTTTTATTTGGTGCTATTGCAAAAGCCCAAACGCTTGACGAAGGGAAGAAGTTTATGTACTATGAAAGGTACGCCAGCGCTAAATCTGTATTTGAAAAATTAGTGGCTGCCAATGCAAATAATATTGATGCTGTTTACTGGCTTGGCCAGGCAATGATATTAGGCGATAACAACGATGTTGCCGGGGCAAAATCTTTATACCAAAAAACATTAATGAACAATAGCAATGCCGCATTACTGTTGGCAGGCATGGGCCATGTGGAATTACTGGAGGGCAAACAGCAGGATGCCCGCAACCGTTTTGAAACTGCCGTAAGCCTTACGCAGGGAAAAAATAAAGATGTGCTGAATGCGATAGGCTTTGCCAATGTACAGGCAGACAAAGGCGATGCAGAATACGCTGTGCAAAAGTTAAGGCAGGCAACGGAAATTAAGAAGATGGCTGACCCCGATGTGTGGGCCAACCTTGGCGATGCATATAAAAAATTAATCCAGGGTGGGCCGGCACAAACTGCTTACGAAGCAGCATTGGCCCTTAACCCGGCATATGCAAGGGCAGCCTACCGAATTGGTAAAATTTATCAGACACAAGGGGCAATTCAAAAGGACATATACATGCGGTATTATGATGAAGCGATAGCAAAAGACCCTGCGTATGCGCCTGTATACGAAAACCTGTACCAGTATTATTATGATATAGATGTAAACAAATCAGCCGAGTACCTTGAAAAATTTCTTGCAACAACAGACAAAGACCCCCGCAAGGATTGTTATTTCAGGGCGTCTATGGCATATGCAAGGGGCATGTTCCAGGAAGCCGTTAATACAGGGATGGGCTGTGTTTCTTCCGGCGGCGCTGATGGCCCAGAGCCTAACGTGTATGCTATTATAGCTTATGCATATGATAAAATGAATGATTCAGTAAGCTCAAAAAAATATTTTGAAACATTTTTTCAAAAGCAAAAGCCTGACAAAATAGAAGGCAAGACTTATATCACTTATGCAAAAGTATTGCTCAAGTTTCCAGACAGCACTAATGCTACGGATTCTGTTGCGGCTATCTATATAGAAAAAGCCTTAGCGCTTGACAGCACTGATAAAGGTAAAACTGATTTGTTGAAATCTGCGGCCACTCAGTATGAAGCAAAAAAGAAATACTGCCAGGCTGCCAAATGGTATAATAGAATAGTAATGTTGAAAAAAGAGCCGACAAAAACCGATTTATATTATTCCGGGTACAACTACTTCCGTTGTGGTGATTACCCTGCTGCAATTAACGTCTTTAATATTTATTCGCAAAAATTCCCTGAAGACCCGTTCAGCTATTATATGTGCGGCAAAAGCAACTGGGCTATTGACTCCACTTTGGAGCGTGGGCTGGCAAACGACTGTTTTCAAAAAGCTATCGAAATGGCGCAAAAAGACAGCGTAAAAAACAAAGCGCAACTAATAGGCAGCTGCAAATACTTTGTCGTATATAGCGTATTTAAAAAAGACAAAGTTGCCGCTACGAGTTACATCGACAGGATTTTGGCACTAGACCCTGCTGATGCAGAATCTTTGGAAAATAAGAGGATTCTTTCGGGTTCGCCAGCTGCGCCTGCCCCCAAGCAAACTCCTGCAAAACCTGCTGCCGGCACAAAAAGCGGCGGCTCAAAGAAAAAGTAAAACCAAAAAAGAAATACATGCAACCCCTGTTCGGTAACAACAGGGGTTTGTTTTTGGAAAATAGCAGTTGTTTTTTAATAGCGCTGCCTTATTTTTGCCACATGCAACCATTTCTGTTACAAGTATCTAATGTAAACAGCGCCGATAACTACCTTCCCATTGGCATACAGTTGTTTTTTGCAATCGGGTTTATTGCTACAATGATGGGCTTGACCCATTTTTTTGGCCCCAAAAGAAAAACTGCCGATAAACTCCAGAATTTTGAAAGCGGCATCGAAATCAAAGGCAATTCAAGGCAGCCAATGGCCATTAAATACTTTTTGGTGGCCATACTGTTTGTGCTGTTTGATGTGGAGGTAATATTCTTTTATCCATACGCAGTTAATTTCAGGCAATTAGGTTGGGAAGGGTTTCTGGCGGTGGCAATGTTTGTAGGTTTTTTTATAACCGGGTTTATATATATTATCAAAAAAGGAGCATTGGATTGGGAAGATTAAGCAGTTATTATTAAATGTTGAATTATAAATTTTGAATTAAGGGAACTTTAGGCGAAAAGGAGTGTTTTATAATTCACATTAGCACCCGATAGCTATCGGGTTAAAATTCAAAATAAATTATGGCACGCCCCGTACAATATAATTTAAAAGAGAAAGCAGTTGATATACCCGACGGGTATTTCGGCGAGGGCTTTATGGCCACCAAGTTTGATTCTGTGATTGGATTGGCCCGGCAGAATTCTATTTGGCCATTGCCTTTTGCAACAAGCTGCTGCGGTATTGAGTTTATGGCTACTGCTGCCAGCCACTATGACATCGCAAGGTTTGGAGCAGAGCGTATGAGTTTTTCTCCACGCCAATGCGATTTGTTGATGGTGATGGGAACTATTTCTAAAAAAATGGGGCCGGTATTAAGGCAGGTGTATTTGCAAATGGCTGAGCCACGCTGGGTATTGTCTGTTGGCGCCTGTGCCTGCAGCGGCGGTATATTCGATACCTATTCTGTATTGCAGGGAATTGACCAAATCATCCCCGTGGATGTGTATGTGCCGGGTTGCCCTCCAAGGCCGGAAGCAATCCTTGATGGCTTTTTGAAAATACAGGATTTGGTAGGGCAGGAAGGTTTGAGGAGAAGGAACAGCGAACAGTATAAAGAGTTATTAGGGAGTTACGGGATACAATAAATGGTTACATGGTTAAATTGTTGGATTGTTTTGTGAAAACTTTTCAAATCAGCAACCAACAACTTAGCAATTAAACAATTCAGCATTTAAATGTCATTATCCAAAGAAACCATACAACAAAAACTAACTGAGAAATTTGGCGAAGCCCTTACCGATTGGCAGGAGCCCTACGGGATGTTGACTTTCACCGCACCCAAAGCCCTTAATTTAAAAATACTCCAGTTTTTATTTGATGACGAAGAACTAAGGTTCCAGTTTTTGACAGACCTGCAGGCAGTGCATTATCCTGATAGAAAAGGGGAAGAATTGGCTGTTGTTTATCATTTGCATAACCTTAGGGATAATGTAAGGCTAAGGATGAAAGTATTTGCGCCGGTTGAAAAGCCTGATGTATTTAGTGCTACTGCATTATACGCCTCAGCAAACTTTATGGAGAGGGAAACATATGATTTCTTTGGGGTGAATTTTGTTGGCCACCCTAATTTAAAAAGGATATTGAATGTGGATGAAATGGATTACTTCCCGATGAGAAAAGAATTTCCATTGGAAGACCAGACAAGGATTGATAAAGATGATGAAATGTTTGGCCGTGGCGGCACGCTGGGTTTTGGCACAGAGAAGAGAAAAGAGGGCGGCACTTTGATTGAAGAAGACAAGCACAATGAAGGCAGCCAGGTATTATAACCCCGGCCGGTACCGCAGGCCAGGCGGACGTAATGTGGGCATAGATGAATAAAGGAATGGTGTACAAGAGCCGATAGCTATCGGGAGAAGATGAATAAAGAAATATTGTTGGGCACAAAAAAATAAACGAATTAATGTCTCAATCGGAACATATTTTATTGCCGGAGGGATCACTGGAAAAACAAACCACTACGCTCAACCTGGGGCCAACCCACCCGGCTACGCATGGTGTGTTCCAGAATATCCTTGAGATGGATGGCGAAAGGATTTTGTCTGCTGTGTCAACGGTGGGTTATATCCACAGGGCTTTTGAAAAACTTGCAGAAAATAGACCTTTTTATCAAATTACCACTATTACCGACCGTCTTAACTACTGTTCAGCACCGATCAACAATATAGGATGGATGCTGACTGTAGAAAAATTGTTGGGTGTCACTACTCCTAAACGCGTTGATTATCTAAGAGTTATCATCATGGAACTCGCTAGGATCGCCGATCACATCATTTGCAATAGCGTTATCGCCGTTGATACAGGAGCGTTGACTGGGTTTTTGTATGTCTTCCAATGGCGAGAGAAAATCTATGATATTTACGAAGAAATTTGTGGTGCAAGACTCACTACCAATATAGGAAGAATTGGTGGATTTGAGCGCGATTTTTCGCCAAAAGTATTTGAAAAAATTCAAGATCTTATCAAACATTTACCTGATGCCTTAGGTGAATTTGAGAAATTAGTGATCAGAAATCGTATCTTCATGGATAGAACCATCCACGTAGGCGGCATCACTGCTGAGCGAGCATTGGATTATGGTTTCACTGGGCCCAATCTTAGAGCTGCTGGCGTAGATTATGATGTGCGAGTGATGAACCCATACTCTTCTTATCAAGATTTCGAATTTGATTTACCTTTGGGTAGTACTGGTGACACTTATGATAGATTTTGTGTAAGACAAGAAGAAATGTGGCAGAGCCTTCGCATCATCAAGCAAGCGCTCAAAAACTTGCCAGATGGTCCATTTCATGCCGATGTACCTGAGTATTATCTTCCTCCCAAAAACGATGTTTATACTTCTATGGAAGGATTGATTTATCACTTCAAAATAGTCATGGGAGAGATAGATGTGCCAAAAGGGCAAGTC
>CAYRRL010000209.1:0-2295 GCA_964426665.1 uncultured Ferruginibacter sp.
TTTTTTCTTTCCACTTAGATTAAACACCTCTGTCAGCACAATGTAAATACCCGTTGCCAGTTGCTGGTTTCTTTCACCCAGCCCATCCCACCGGAAGCTACCGCTTGTGCCGCAGAGTGCATTGCGCTGTAAATAACGCACTGGCCTTCCGCTGGCATCAAAGATGGTGATGCTGGCAACATAGCCTGCTTCAGGAAAATTGTAATCAACCGTTGCAAAATCATCCTGCCCGTCATTATCAGGCGAAACAATTTCAGGCGATAGTTTTACTTCTCCCTGTACACCATCATTTCTTCTGAATTGAGAATTTTGATAAGTAGGTGTTCCATAGTTTACGCTAGTAGCAGCAGAATGCCAGTTAGCTTCCTGTTGTGTTGGTGCACTGTAATCAATCCTTTCCAAAGCCACGCCTTCTTTGTTGTCAAGTAATCTAAAATGCCAGTCGTCTTTGTATTTTAATTCATCCACAATTTTTCCCTGTGCATTTAAAATAATTACATCGCCTTCATCATCGCTGTAAGAAGGCAAAGAGCCAACCAACGCAAATGCGCCCGGGTTTTTAGCGATGAAATTATTTTTAACCCAATTGGCGTTTTCTGTTGCTACCATAAAGTCTTGTGGGAATAATAAATACGGTTCTGTGCTTAATTGTGTAATGCTGCTGATAGTGCCCGCCGTATTCCTGTTGGCAATATAGGTTTGCTGCAGGTTGATGATTTTATTGCTGCGGTTATAAATCTCTGCATAATCAAAACCATTGGATGGAGGGTTGAATAAAATTTCATTTATAACAATATCCAGGCTGTCAGCCACATCTGTTAACCCAACCCTTGCCGTTTTACTGCTGCCAATAGCATTGCCCATGCAATCAGTAACATTTGATACTGTAATGGTGTACACTTTGTTTGCAGCCAGTGGCGTCGCCAGTGTCAGTCCCACTTTGTCAAAGGATGGTGAAATGCCGTTAGCAGTTATTGGCGTGCCAATGCCGTCGCTGATGGAGTAATTGGCAGCCGCCGACGCAGCAGCATTGTTTAGCGGCTCGTCAAATACCAAATTAATAATGGCAGGGTCAATGGCATAAGCCCTCAATAATTTGGGTGCAGTAGCGTCTGCATTCACAGCATCCACAGAATTTTTTCTTCCGGGCGTGCCGCCGCTTAAATCGGTACTAGCTTTCCAGTTGCTGCCGCCACTGCAAGGGTTTTTAGTGTCCACCATTTCCAGTGTCCAGCCGCCATCCTGTTTCAATTCATTCTGGTACCAACTCACATTGTAATTAACTGAATGGATAACATTGCCATTGGCATCCATTAAATACAATAATTCGCCAATATTGTCAAGCGAAGGGAAGCTGGTAACAGAAAGGGTTGGCCCAAAAGCTGCAAGCGCCGGAACAGCACTGCCGGTGCATACAATTACAAAACTGTCTGGTTTTAAAATATAAGTTGGCAAGCCACCGCTTATTCCACCAGCATCTCCAATTTTCCAGCCGGTGATATTAATATTAAAAGCAGTGGTATTTCTTATTTCAATCCATTCAGAATTGGGCAAGCCAACTTGTGGCGTTGGGTCGGCAATCAATTCATCAATTACAATATCGTATTGCTGCGGCGTATAAAAACTAAAAGAAGCTGTGCCATTGTTTAATGTATTGCCATTTACATCCTGCACGCCATTTACCGCAAGCGTAATATTAGTGCCATTGGGGAAACTGTTGTTAAAACTAAGATGCACAAGTGAAGTATTAGCTCCGTCTATCACTGCTGTTGCGGCAGCGCCGATGCTGTTATTGGCGGCATAGTTCGCTGCTACCTGGCCACTGATATTATCTACTGCTTCATTAAATAATACATCAACAGTAAGGGAACTGGTGGCGGTGGCAGATACAATTAAAGGTGGCGTTACATCTGGCACATAAGTTTGCACAACAATATCGTCAAAGAAATGTTTTTGGGCAAAGCTGGCAACGGTGCTTTGTTTTACTAAAAAACCAAAGAATGCCGATGTGTTGAATGTATTGTCTGTAATACTTCCTTCGTTGAAAAAATTATTGCCGCCTGTTACATCACGGTAAAGCTTCCATTGGTTGGCTGCATCCCTTGTTACTTTTATTTTGATGGTATTGTTACTTGTATTAGTAGTTCCATCTGCGCCATCAATAATTTTTGTGCTGGTGGCGCCAGACTTTTTATACAAAACAATTTCATCGGCTGTGCCGCCAACCCGTACAAAATACCCATTGGTTGCAGCCGCAGTTAAATCATTTGCCGATGCGGTTAAAAACACATCCAC
>CAYRRL010000209.1:2305-5801 GCA_964426665.1 uncultured Ferruginibacter sp.
ATTGCGCTGTGGTTGCCATTGTGCTGGGGGTTGTAATATAGAATGTGCTGTTGGCAACTGTATTGTTGCTCTGCAATTGCCCCGATGCATTTACAACCCAGTCGCTGCTGCTGCCTGCCCATACAGGGTTTATTGTAAAATCGCCATCAGAAAAATTATCTGTGAATTGTGCCTTTAATGAAACAATAGAGAGTATTGCTGGCAATAAGGCTAAGAAAAACTTTCCCATAAACTAAGCTTGTTCTTAAAGGTACTTAGTTTATGTATTGGTAGTATTTTTTTCTGCAGGAAAATCCAGCAGGTATTAGCCCATTTCCAATACAAGCATTATGGCATCATTCGAGAGCGCTTCCATATCTATTGCCTGTGCGCCCCATAGCGCCAGCCCGTCCCTTGCATGCAGCAGCCTTTCTTCCAACTCAAATGCGCCTTCAATCGCAAAGGCAAAAACAGTTTTGGCGCTGTTGAAGTTCACCAGTTTTTTTTTGCGGCCTTCAAACTTGCCCAAACGCAGCTTTATGCCCGGCGCTAATTCTTTGGTGGCAAAGGAATTTTTAAGCAAACTGATATCGAATGGGTATTCCCTTATGCCCGTTGTATGTTGCACGCCGGGTGCTTTTACCCAAAGCTGCAGAAAGTTAACCAGGGCTTCGGGGTAGGGGTTTGTTACAACAAAAGCTGTGCCCCCTTCAAGGGCTGCTGTTAGTGCCTGCCCGGCAATGATGGTGTTGCTGTTTCCGTTTTTGTCTTTGTATTCAACAGCGCCCGCAATGGGTATGATTATTACAAACGTATCTTCTTCCGCTTTCAGGTACAGGCTTTTGCCGCCTGCAAGCGTATCGTCGTTCAGCACATATAAATTGCCCACTGGTGTTTTGCAATCAGTTTTATATGCGCCAAAGTTGAAAGTGCTGTAGCTACGCATCCAGTCAAGCTGTGTAAGCCCACGCTCTTCAGATAAAAATATTTTTGCCTGCTGTTCCATACTGCATTGTTTAGTTTTGTATTGAGTAAATACTTGCAAATGGCGGCATGATAAAAGTTTCAGTAAGTATTTCGCCATTGCTGTTATTGCTTGTGGCAGATAAAAGCATCGTGCCGCCAACCGTGCCTATCCATTCCATTGGCTCCGAATAGAAATTGATGGCAGCAATGTGCTTTGCCTGTTCGGTAATATGCGAATTAATAATTTCGAACCTGAAATGCTTAAATAGCAGGAATTGCCTGCCCAAAGTGTTCAATACATCCGGTATTTTTTCGCCAAGGTGTTTGATACAAGGCAGGATGGCATTGCCCACAAGAAAATGCAGTTGCTCTGCATTGGCATCATGCTGTAAAATCTCACTGAATGTGCTATGTTTATTGCCGGGGTTAAACCGCTGTGCCTGCATTTTAAATTCGGCATAGCTGTCTTCATGCACAAGGCGTTCCCATGCTTTTGATGAGGAAGCGTCAATTATTTTCCTGTAACAAAATTTTACCTGTCTGTACATAAAAGAAAAATGAAAGGCATTGGCCGGCACAATGCCTTTGTGGAAAAAGCATACTTATCAGCCAGCCACTGCAATAGTATGTGTTAACGTATAGCCAGCGGAAACACTACCGGTTACTGTTGCAAGCTCTGCTGTATAACCATCGCCAAAAACATTGTCGTTGGCATTTGTTGTGTAACCACTCATGCCTTTTGAATACGCTGTTGTGTTTACAATTGCAACAGCGCTGCTGCTCCCTTCGGGGAATGCTATTTGTGTAACCTTTAAGGATGTGCCCGCAGCATTATAGATATGCACATGAATATGTGTGGCCCTTCCTGAATACCAGCCCGGGAAAATGCTGGTAAAGCTTACCAGGCCGTTAACATCGGCCACCTGCCTGCCACGCAAAAAATGCACGGCTGTATAGTTTACGCTTTGCATGCCTGTGCCGCCATATTCAGAATAATAACCGTCTTTGTCGCAATGCCAAATATCCACTATGGCACCGGCAAGCGCTGCACAGTTGTTGTTTTTGTTTTGTATGGTGATGTTTACGGCAAGCGGCACGCCTGTTCTGTCATCTATAATATTGCTGCGCTGGTACGAAGAAGGCTGGTGTGTAGGGAACGGCCCCTGCGTTTCTGTTGGCGCTTCGGTGCAGGCGCCGGTCGTTGTTGTGGTGCCTTCTTTTTTGCAGGCTTTCATTAATGGCGCTACTGCTACTAAGCCCAATGCGGTAAAGCTGTTTTTTAAAAAGTTTTTTCGTTCCATAATGAGGATAGTTTGGTGAGTGGTATATTGTTTACAACAGGTAGAGGTTTTGCCATTTATTGTTTTGTGCTGTAAAGATGTGGCTGTAGATGAAGCAGAAAAAATTTGTATCGGTGAAAGGAAGAGGAGTGCCGATGGAAGAAATAGGGAAGGTGAGTGGTTAACTTTTTATTAAGAGTTTACAACAATTTTGTTTGGGGAAGAGTTAAATTAATAAGGCAAACTGAGATAATTTTTATTAGGCAATGCAGTACTATATTCATTTGCAGATTGCGGCTTCCCATACATCCACTCATAACTTCCCAGCCACAGCTCACATTTCTTTACGAACTCTGTTTCCCATGCCTGGCTGATAATAGTTTGCTGTTCGCCTGCTGCGGTAAGAAAATGCTTAAGCCCTTTATCAAAATATGGAATAGAACAAATGAAATTGTTTATTTCTGTTTGTGTTGCCTTTGCATACAGAGCCATGTTTAATGAGTGAGGGTTTTGCTTGCGGTGCAAATGAATGGTAACGTTCATCTTCTTTTCAATAATGTCAAGCAAATAGTCTTTGGTAATAGATTGCATTATGCTGATGATTTTATAATTAAAATAATTTCCCTTGCCCGCCTGGCACACGGAATTGTGCCGTGTCGAGGCTCCACTCTTCTGCATTCATGCCATAGAGCTTGCCATATTTTTTGTATTGCTGCGCCACCAATTGAGCAATACTTCCTTCGCCCCTCATGCGTACGCCCCAGCGTGTGTCGTTTACTTTGCCATCATGGCTTTGTTCCACCAAGTGCCACACTTTATCCGCCCGGTCTGGGAAGTTTTTATACAGCCAGTCATGGAATAAAAACTTAATGGCGCCATTCAATCGGATGAAAGTGTAAGCCGTAAACGTAGCACCATTGTCCCTTGCTGCTTTCATGATGCGTTGCATTTCATGTTCATTCAATCCCGGAATCATTGGCCCCATCATAATACCCATGCGTACACCGGCGCTGCTGAGTTCGTTGATTACTTTTAGTTTTTGTTTGGCAGTGGTAGTCCTTGGCTCCATTGTTCTTCGCAAGTCTTCATTAAAAGAAGTGATAGACACCATTGCTGATACAATATTTTTCTTCCCCATTTCCTGCAACACATCTTTGTCTTTTAGTATCCAGGAATTTTTGGTGAGTATGCCAACAGGCTGGTTAAACTCATTGCATACTTCCAGCATCTTCCTTGTCAAACGGTATTTTTGTTCTGCCGGCTGATAGCAA
>CAYRRL010000210.1:0-5789 GCA_964426665.1 uncultured Ferruginibacter sp.
GGCAGTTACTTTTTATACGTTGGCCAGTTAATGTATGCTGTAATGGCGTTCTCCCTGGCCGGCGGCCTTATTGGTTTCCTCATTTATAATTTTTCGCCGGCTAAAATATTCATGGGCGATACAGGTTCGTTGTTGATTGGCCTGGTTAACTCAATACTTGTTATCAAATTCATCAATATGGCTGGTTCGCCTGCAAGTATCCTGCCTTTGGAAGCTGCCCCAGCCATTGGCTTTGCTGTATTAATTGTGCCTTTGTTTGATACCCTCAGAGTTTTCAGCCACCGTATTTTAGACAGGCGCTCGCCTTTTAGTGCAGACAGGACCCATGTCCACCACTATCTTTTAGAGCTTGGCTTCAACCACAAAAAAATAACCCTTTTCTGCGCCTCGGCCAACATTCTATTTATTGCTATAGCAGTATTTTCACGAAGCCTTGGCACCACTGTTGTTATAGGTATTTTGCTTGCAGTAGCCATTTCATTCATTGCCTTGGTTTATTTCAGCCGCCCTTCAAGGAAGTTGAAAACATCGAGCCTTATGCCCGAAGGCGGCAAACTTATAAAGGCAAGAAAAATCTTTTCTCTCTCCCCTGAAGTAGAGGTGGCAGAAGCTGAATAATCAATTGTTGAATTGTTAAGCCCCTATTGGCTAATTTTCTGCTGTTCTTTAACTGCATTGTCTCATATTCCGGCTTTCTTATTTTTCATTTCTTATTCCTTATTTCCTTTTCTTAGTTTTGCAGCCTCTCAATTATTTATACTATGTCAGAAGAATTAGCATTGATAAAAATGGATATGGAAGATGGGATGAAAAAAGCCATCACCCACCTGGAAGCAGAATTAGTGAAGATACGTGCAGGGAAAGCTAACCCTAATATGCTGGAAGGCATCATGGCCGAATACTATGGTTCCCCAACGCCTATTTCACAAATAGCAAACATCTCTGCCCTTGATACCCGTACTATTTCGGTGCAGCCGTGGGAAAAAAATATGCTGCAGCCCATTGAGCGTGCTATTATTGCTGCCAACATTGGCATCAACCCACAAAACGATGGCAATGTAATCAGGCTGTTTTTGCCGCCGCTTACAGAAGAGAGAAGGAAAGAATTAGTGAAGCGCTGCAATGGGGAAGGCGAGCATGCAAAAGTTTCTGTACGCAATATCCGCAGGGATGCAATTGAGCATATAAAAAAATTACAGAAAGACGGCCTTAGCGAAGACATTGCCAAAGATGCTGAAGCCGATGTGCAGGACCAAACCAATAAATATATTGCCTTAATAGAAAAACATTTATCTGCAAAAGAGAAAGAGATTATGGCAGTGTAGCAGATAATGGCAAATTACGAATGTTGAATGAAGAATTTGAAGGCTGTGAAAATTACAGCATGCCAATGCACATTCGTAATTCCAAACTCATACCATGCCTTTTGAGTTCAATGAAAATACCTTTATAAGCATCAGCACGCCATTGTATATGGCAGTAATTGGCGCTGAGGTTTTGCTGAGCCATCTGCATGTAAAAAAATACTACTCTCTTAAGGAAACCCTTATTAATTTTTACCTCGCCGCATTAAATGCCGGCATTGATGTTTTGTTCCGCAGCATTTATGTGTTTGTGATACTGCAATGGTTTTTTAGTTACAAAACTTGGGATTTGCATGGGCACCCTGTTGTTTACTGGGTGTTGCTTTTCATTTTAGAAGACCTGGCTTTTTATTTTGAACACCGTGTTGACCATTACTGCCGCCTGTTTTGGGCAGTGCATGTAACACACCATTCATCAGAAGAATTTAACCTTACCACAGGTTTTCGTTCTTCAGTGTTACAACCCCTGTACCGGTTTGTTTATTTTATTCCGTTGGCATGGCTTGGCTTTCGGCCAGTGGATATTGTGTTCATGTACTCCATTACGCAGATATATGGCATACTGGTGCATACCCAATCCATCAAAACAATGCCTGCCTGGTTTGAATTATTGTTTGTAAGCCCCAGCCACCACCGTGTGCACCATGCCAGCAATATTGTTTACCTCGATAAAAATATGGGCATGTGCCTTATCATCTGGGACAAACTGTTCGGCACTTTTCAAAAAGAATTGCCGGAAGAACCTGTGGTATATGGCTTAACAAAACCTTTGGGCAACCCACACCACCCTGTAAAAATTGTGTTTCATGAATGGGAAAGCATCGGGAAAGATTTGAAGAAAAAAACGTCCGCGGTTAACAAACTAAAATATCTTTTTATGCCGCCCGGCTGGAGCCATGATGGGAGCAGTAAGACGGCTAAAGAGTTGCGCAAGGTAATTTCTTTGCCGTTTCAGGAAAACAATTAACAACTGTTTTTTAACTAATTCGTTGCCGCATCTGCATTTACATTCCCCCAACCAAAATTTGCATTCCGTGCAGGATAGTTTGCAGAATTGTTTATCAGTTTTGTAACAACCTGCTCCCGTGTATATGTTGGGAACCTGCTCCATACCAATGCAGCAATACCGCTCATGCTTGCAGTAGAAACAGAAGAGCCCCCAACAGTAGAAGGTGCATCCCCAGCCATAGCCAGTGTAATTGGGTGGCGCTCATTGCCTGCTTTTTCCATTACTACCGTAAAGTCTGTTTCGCTGCCTTTGTGGCAATCGGTGCAGTTAGTATTAAAATTATTGTTGCGCACACCGGTTACCGCATTCACTTCCGCCATATATGCCGGGAATATTACTCCATACCAGCCAGCGCTCCAGCTAAAGGATGTGCCTGCTGCACAAAACATCAGCTTGCCTTTTCCGTAAGCATATTTTACCGCATCCCTTACTTGTGAACTACTGGTAATGCTGCCCATGCTCATGCTGATAATTTTTACATCTGCCCTGTTAGCAGCATTGGTGTAAGCATCGGCCACACCCTTGTATTCCCTGCTGGCATCCAGTAATACATCTTCAGCTGCACGGCAGGTTACTAAATTGCAATTGTAAGCTATGCCACAGGCAGCGCCGTCTGTTCCTCTCGGTGCAGCGCATGCACCAGCCATTGATGTGCCATGGCCGCAACCGTCATCTGCTGTTTCTACCGGGCCCGTTGGGATGCCTAAAAAAGTAGAGCGTGGCAGGGTAACAATTTTTTCTACTGTTCTGCCTGATGAATTGCCCTGGTTAAAAGCGCTGCCGAGATTTTCCTGGTCAAGTTCGCAACCTGTATCAATAATAAAAACCTTTATACCCGCCCCGGTGGTTTTGGCCCAGGCTGCTGGTATATTATGGTAAGCATAATTCCATGATTGCTTTGTATTGGGGCTTATAGTAGTATAATCAATACCAGCAACCAAACTTGCATCAGCTGCATTGCTGCCGCAACCGCTGCTGCTTAACGAACTGGCTGCTTCATTATTTGATGGTTTTATTTTAGGTGCATACCCCATTGGCTCTGCATAGCGAACAAGGCCCGATGCTTTCAACAATTTCAGCGTTTCAAAATTTTCCACTCTTACATCCACTACAGGCAGCACTTTTTCTTCCCACTCTTCCAGTTTGCCAATGGAAAGCCCTTCACGTGTTTTGCTTTCTGATTTTAAAATAATTGCCAGTATTTGCTGCTTCGCCATTTCCCATTTGGCATCTGCAATATTTATTTCTGCCAGCCTTTCTTCCACATTTGTTTCTCCGGCAGGCTTGTAGCCAATTGACAAAATATTATCGCTCTGCTGCAAGGCGCTCCATATCATTTCATCGCTTGCGCTTGACCACACAAACTTTCCTTTTGCCTCTATCTGTGCTTTTATAAAATCATCAATGGAAGCTTTTGAAATGATGTCAGGGTTTTTAAATTCTGTTGGTGAAGAAGGCGTTTCCATTTTAGTGCTTACTTTTTTACAAGCATTAAATACAATGATGATGGCAGCAAAAGCCAGAAGCAGTTTTTTCATATCAATAGTTTTACCGTATCAAAATAAAACTAATTACTGACACAGCGTAAACTATTTGGAAAAAGAGTTGCACACAGAGCTGCCGGGGCCAAAGAGAAGGCTTTAATATTTATGCCGGCAAAGTGGCTTATGGTATTTTTTCAAGCTCAGTTATCCTTCCGCCTTCAGTTGAAAAACCAAAACAATAACTGCCATTAGTTATAATAATATATTTAACCTGCAGGTTGATATTGTAACGAAGCGCCTGTTCCAATGTCTTTTCATCCAATGCAACATTCATCTCCTTGCACTCAATAATCATGAATGGCTGGTGGTTTTTATCATACACCACAATATCAAAACGCTTTTTTGTATCAGCCACAGCAATTTCTTTTTCCACTGCTATCAATGAAGCCGGGTATTTTTTTACCTGTATCAGGTATTGCAAAAAATTCTGCCGCACCCATTCTTCCGGCGTAAGAGAAACCCATTTCTTTCTTGTTTCATCGAAGATGAGTTCTTTTCCTGCCGCTTCTTTTATTTTGGGTTCGTATGCTGGATATTCAATCTTTATAATGAAGAAATAAAAAATTACTTACTTTTAGCGATTATGCTTTCATTGCTACAGGCAACAAATAAACGAATAAACAAATAAACGGTTGTATGAAGACAAAAGAAGAAATAGTAAAAAACTGGCTGCCACGCTACACAGGTGAAAAATTAGAAAACTTTGGGGAGTACCTGTTGCTCACAAATTTTTCCAATTATGTGGACATGTTTGCCAAATGGAACAAGGTAAAAGTAATTGGCCAGGGCAAACCCATGCAATGCGCCACCTCGAAAAATATCACCATTATCAACTTTGGGATGGGAAGCCCTACGGCCGCCACAGTCATGGATTTGTTAAGCGCTATTAAGCCTAAAGCTGTCTTGTTTCTTGGCAAATGCGGCGGCTTAAAAAAACGCAACAAAATCGGCGATTTGATTTTGCCCATTGCTGCATTAAGGGGCGAAGGCACCAGCAATGATTATTTCCCGCCGGAAGTGCCGGCACTGCCTGCGTTTATGCTGCAAAAAGCCATCTCCACCACCATCCGTGATTACGAATGCGATTACTGGACTGGCACTGTATATACTACCAACCGCCGGGTGTGGGAGCATGACGAAGTTTTTAAAGAATACCTGCAAAAAGTAAGGGCTTATGCAATAGATATGGAAACGGCCACCATTTTCACCGTTGGCTTTTACAATAAAATACCTACCGGGGCATTGCTGCTGGTTAGCGACAGCCCCATGATACCCGAGGGCGTAAAAACCGAAGAGAGCGATAAAAAGGTAACGTCAGAATTCGTGGAGCGCCATTTAAAAATCGGCATTGATTCATTAAAGCAATTGATGAACAACGGGCTTACGGTAAGGCATCTGCAGTTTTAAGTTTTTGATGCAGTCTTTTAGAATTTGATTTAGCCCCGTTTGTACGGTATTGTGGCATTCACTTGTACATATTCAGCATGACTGAGCGTTTTTCTTACGAACAACTTTTTTCCTTCACGAAAAACATCTTCCTTAAAACAGGCAGCACAGAAGCTAATGCAGGTTTAGCAGCCAAAGTATTGCTTTCTGCCGACCTGCGTGGCGTGGACAGCCATGGCATTGCCCGGCTAAGCGGCTACGTTAGGTTGTGGCAAGCCGAAAGGGTAAATGCCAACCCTCAAATAAAAATTGTGCATGAAACACCATCCACCGCTGTTGTTGACGGCGATAAAGGCTTAGGCCTGGTTGTTGGCCCTGCAGCCATGCAGATTGCCATTGACAAAGCAAAACAAGTTGGCACAGGCTGGGTGAGCGTAAAAAATAGTAACCATTTTGGCATTGCAGGTTTTCATGGCATGATGGCTT
>CAYRRL010000211.1:0-5777 GCA_964426665.1 uncultured Ferruginibacter sp.
CTTAGCATGGCTGATATAGAAAAGAAAGTAGTGGAACTGGCTACCAAGGCCAAAGAAAACAAACTTACCATTGAAGAGATGAGCGGCGGCACTTTCACCATCACTAATGGCGGCATATTTGGCTCTATGATGAGCACACCCATTATCAATATCCCGCAGTCAGCTATTTTAGGGATGCATAATATTTTGCAAAGGCCAATGGCTGTAAACGGGCAGGTGATAATAAAACCAATGATGTATGTTGCCCTAAGCTACGACCACCGCATTATTGACGGAAGGGAATCAGTTAGTTTTTTGGTAAGAGTAAAAGAATTATTAGAAAACCCAGCGTTGCTGCTTTATGGCAAAGACCCAGTGAAAAGCCTTCTTGAAATTTAATAAGGGCAAAACATATTGCAATAGAACGGCTGGGCTATATCCAGCCGTTAGTTTTTAAACATGGGCCATTACCATTCTCATATTAATACTTCAATAAAAATTTTGCAGTTGTACAATGGCGAAATGCCCTTCAGCATTTTCATCAAACAATTTTTTGCAAAAGAAAAAAAATACGGATCCAAAGACAGGAAACAAATTGCATCGCTCTGCTATAATTATTTCAGGGCCGGGCTTGCGCTCAATAAAAATATTACCGCCGAGAACCTGCTGGCTGCCTTTTTTATTGTGCTTAACAAACCAGCAGATTTAATAAAGGAATTGAAACCAGAATGGCACGGCTCTGAAATTAAAACAGTTGAAGAAAAAAGCAAGCTGCTCCCCTTTTTATTTAACTTGAAAGAAGTTTTCCCATTTGTTTCGTCATTAAACTGCCACACAAATATTGATTTATTGTGCCATTCTATCTTGCAGCAGCCTTATGTGTTTGCAAGAATAAGGCCACAACACAAAAAGCAAACTGTTGAGAAAATAAGAACCGGGGCTGTTGAATATACCTTTTTAAATAATGAGAGCTGTGTGCAGTTTTTGCCGGGCACCAATATTGAAAAATTTTTATTGCCGGATAAAGAAGTTTCAATACAGGATTACAACTCACAACTGGTGCTTGATTATATAAAGCAAAGCAGTTTTGTTGCTTCAAGAGAAGAAATAAAAGTTTGGGACTGTTGCGCTGCCAGCGGGGGAAAATCCATTTTGTTGTATGATTTGCTGAATGGCAACATCAGGCTGACAGTATCGGATATAAGGCAAAGCATTATTGCCAACCTGCAGCATCGTTTTAAAAATGCAGGGATAAAAAATTATAAAAGCTTAGTAGCAGATATAAGCAACCCTGAAGCAAAATTATCTTTTGACAAATACGATATTATCATTTGCGATGCCCCCTGTACCGGCAGCGGCACATGGGCAAGGGCGCCTGAGCAATTATATTTTTTCAACCCTGCTTCCATTGACGAATTTGCAACAAAACAAAAAAGAATTGCTGCAAACGCAATCAAACATTTAAACAATAACGGCCTGTTTTTTTATATCACCTGCTCGGTGTTTGAAAAAGAAAACGAAGGCGTTGCTGAATACATCAGCAAAGAAGAAGGGATTGAATTGCTTGAGGTAAAGAATTTAATTGGATACGGAATGAAAGCGGATTCAATGTTTGTTGCCGTACTCAGGAAACATGGTCAGTAATACAACCAATGGTATTTCATCTTCTCCCCTTTTTTGAATTCCAATGCAGGCGCAGGCACTTTCATCACATTAGGAATTGTGAGGCCAAAATGCGGGGCGCCATTTTTATTGTCAATCTTTTTTAAATCTGCATCCACAGAAAACATAAAGCGGTGCTGTCTTTTAAACTGCGGTATTTCCACATCGCCAAGTTTTGTAGGGTTTGTTCTTGCGCCAATCATCCCTTCGGCGCCAATACCTGCATTTATATTAAGCCATTGCGGAAACGCCGTATTGCTTTTCATAAACGAAGCAGGGTTAATGGAAAGCCAATAGGTTTGCCCGTTATAGTCCTTCAGCCACCGTTGCCATTTGTCAGCGCCCAATTCCCTGGGGTTGTATTTAGCATAAATAGTTTTATGAAAAGAAAACTTTAGCCTTGCCCTTTGTTCGCCCCAGGCCAGTTGCTGGGCAACAAACAATGCGCTGCCGGTAATATTGGCCAGCATGTCTCCTTTTGAAAAGCCCCATTCGGAATTGAAGCCGTCAAATATTTCAACAATTGTTTGCAGGCCCAAAGCGGTGAGCCCGCCAATCCATGCAGCATCTTTATTGCTTACGCCGCTCCAGCGCATGGCATCATATTGTATAGCGCTTACATTGTATGCTGTGGCGGCGTGGCCAATTTTATCTATGCCAAGCCATTCGGCATTGTCGTTAAAAAAATGAAACTTGCTCTTAGGGAATTTTTTATACCATAAATAATGCAGGCCAATGGTAACAGCAGTTGTTATAGCGGCTTCAGTAATAATTACGCCATTAAGCCTGCCCCTGTTAACGCCATGTTGTTGCTGGGCGCAAACAGGCTGCACAGCCAACAAAACCATTAAACAAACAATAAGCGGCCTGCTAAAGGCTATTTTCAATGCCTGCATGTACTTTAATGTATATTAATGCAATGATATTATATTTTCAGCAAGGCTGGCAGGCTTGGGCATTTGCTAAACAGGTTTTGAAAAAAATATTTTCCCGGCCCACAATAAAAAAAGCAATAGCCCGTTTAAAAGGGTTGGATGGAATTAGCCGTTTCATCATTGTTGTATCCGTACATTTTCTAATCTAAACCTATAAAGTATGAAAACAAGCACCCTCAGCATGCCCACCGTACAGGTAAATTACATGCAGGCAATGACTCAAAGATTTATCGCATTTGTAAAATGGGTTTCGGTGCCATAGCGGCATATGTCATTTACAAATTAATATTTTGCGCCAACAGCCTTCCGGTTGTTGGTTTTTTGTTTTTTAAAGGGTTGTTTATCTTCACGCCCTTATGTCAAAATTTTTAATAGCCGGGCTTGGCAATATTGGCAATGAATACGCCAACACACGCCACAATATTGGCTTTGATGTGGTATATGCCTTTGTACAAAAACATGGCGGCAGCTTTAAAGAAGGGAGGCTTGCTTTTGTAAGCGAAGTAAAATTCAGGGGCAAGCCCTTTATATGCATCTGCCCCACTACCTATATGAATCTTAGCGGAAAGGCTTTTAAATATTGGGTAGACAAAGAAAAAATACCACTGGAAAATACGCTTACTATAGTTGATGACATTGCTTTGCCCTTAGATAAAGTACGCCTGCGGCCCTCCGGTTCAGCAGGCGGGCACAACGGTTTAAGGGATATTGAGGCCACATTGGGGCATGATAAATACCCAAGATTGCGTTTTGGCATTGGCAATAATTACCCCAAAGGCATGCAGGCTGATTTTGTTTTGGGCAAATGGGATGCAGCAGAAACCCCTGTGGTACAATTAAAAATCGGGAAATGCGTTGATATAATTGAAAAATTTGCCACAATTGGCATTGAGCAAACCATGAACGAAGCCAACAAACTAGCCATTAAATAAGTGCCTTGGTAATTTTACCGGCGCATGTTGTTTTTTTACTTGTTTTGTCTATTTTCGTTCCCATAACCTGGTATCCTTTAAACTACAGTAACAATGAAGATAATTTGTGTTGGCCGTAATTATGCGGCGCATGCCAAGGAACTTGGCAACGATATACCAGACCAGCCGGTGGTTTTTATGAAGCCCAAAAGCGCTTTGCTGCAAAGCCATACCCCTTTTTACTATCCTGAGTTTACCAACGAACTGCATTATGAATGCGAACTGGTATTGCGCATTTCAAAAAACGGGAAATATATACAGGAACGCCATGCTGCCAATTATTACAATGCTGTATCTGTTGGCATTGACTTTACTGCACGTGACCTTCAAAAAGAATTAGCTGACAAGGGCCTGCCCTGGGAAAAAGCAAAAGCATTTGACAACTCAGCCGCTGTAGGCAAGTTTATTGAAATTGGCCCGGGCTTTAATAAAAAGAACATCAACTTTTCCCTATATAAAAATAAAGAGCTGGTGCAGCAGGGCAACTCAAGCCAAATGATATTCAATTTTGAGTCTATCATTTCCCATGTGTCCACTTTCTTTTCCTTAAATATCGGCGACCTTATTTTTACAGGCACGCCTGCAGGTGTAGGCGAACTGGTGGTGGGCGACGAACTGGAAGGCTTTATTGACAGTGAAATGCTGCTGAAAATGGAAGTGAAATAGATGTACTATTTAATATTGTTGATTTAATTTAATATTGAAAGGCCCTGTTGAGGCTTTTTTTATAATCATAACAAAAAAGCCCCTCAAAAAAGGAGCTTCTTTAGTACCGGGGAGCAGATTTGAACTGCCGTCCGTTAGCCACCGGATATGAATCCATGGCGTTTATAATCAGTTTTGATTTTATTCCAAATCCATTCTCTTCCTTTTGAAGGTTTTAACTGTTGCTCTCGTTTCATTGCATCTGTTTTTAACTCAAATACTTCAGTATAAATTACTTGCTACGGCCTAAACTTTATTGTGTACCCTTTTGTGGACAAAGTATTGTGAGACAGAAATCTTTGGATCAGGCTGGAGGTATAACCTATGAGATTTTATTATTTGCTTCTGAATACAAAATATACACTGTAAACATAAAAAAGAAAGCCTCTTTAAAATAAAGAGGCTTTTGTACCGGGGAGCAGACTTGAACTGCCGACCTCAGGGTTATGAATCCTGTGCTCTAACCAGCTGAGCTACCCCGGCATTAATGAGCATCAGATTGTGATTCTGAGGGTCGCTCATTTAGGGCTGCAAATATAGGAGATTCCAGCAAAAATTTGTTTAAGAATCTAATAGTTCCAGCAGCCTTTGATAAACTTTATCTGCATTCGGCAATACTGCCTGCTCCAGTCCAACATTCATTGGTATGGCAGGCACATTGGCAGCGCCCAACACTTCTACAGGCGCATCTAAATTCTTAAAGCAATGTTTCGATATTCTTCCTGCCAATGCTTCGGCAAATGAGTTGTTTTGCTGCTCTTCGGTTAGTATTAAACATTTTCCATGTTTTTTCACTGTATCAAAAATCAATTCTTCATCCAACGGAAACAATGTCCTTAAATCAATTACCTCAACATTCCCAGGCAATTTTTTTGCAGCCGCTATTGCCCAATACACACCCATGCCATATGTAATAACGCAGCAGGTTACGCCATCATCAATTTTATCATCATCTGCTTTTAAAACAATATTGCCTTTGCCCAATGGGATAATATAATCCCTTGAAGGCTCAATTGTTTTGGCATCCTCTGTGCCCGGCACTTTGCTCCAGTAAAGACCTTTATGTTCCAGCATCACCACAGGGTTGGGGTCAAGAAACGCAGCTTTCAATAAACCTTTCATATCAGCCGCATTGGAAGGGTAAACAATTTTTATCCCTTTGATAGTAAGCAAGGTGCTTTCCACACTGCCGCTATGATAAGGGCCACCACCGCCATAAGCGCCAATAGGCACACGTATAAGCGTTTGCACAGGGAATTTGCCGCAACTTAAATAACAGCTTTTTGAAATTTCTGTCACCAATTGGTTTAAGCCGGGATAGATATAATCAGCAAACTGAACTTCGACTATTGGTTTTAGGCCCACAGCACTCATGCCGACTGTAGAGCCAATTATGTATGCTTCTTGTATAGCCGTATTAAAAACACGGTGGTCGCCAAACTGCTCAGCCAGTGTTGCTGCTTCCCTGAATACGCCACCCAATCTTCTTCCACGAAACCCCGCAACAAATCCCGCACCGCTTGCG
>CAYRRL010000212.1:0-4732 GCA_964426665.1 uncultured Ferruginibacter sp.
AAAGTTGCATTGTCAAGATAAGCTGCAAAACTTTGTATGGCATGTGTACGCAAATAGTTTTTCCAGTCATCAAGTGGCGTGCTTTTTAGCTCATTGCTTAAAGCAGTATAAAACTCAGGTTGCCCAACAATCACAGTATCTAATTTGCTGATGCCATAATTTTTAAAAAAACCGGCCCAGTTCACATTAGCTGAAATTTTTGCCAGCCCTGCTATACCCATTTTATTATAGTTCTTGTATGGGTCACGCAGGTCTGCTAATTTTCGGCTTGCCTTAGCCAATTTTTCCTCCAGTTTATAAACGGCATCTGCATTTTTTTGTGCAGCAGCATCATCATTGCCAAGTTGCTTGAAATTTTTTTGCATGTACTCTTTATATGCAGCCCTTATTTTCACCGTACGTTCATCTGTGTTGAAATAATAATCCCTGTTGGGCATTCCTAAGCCTCCCTGCCTCAACATAAAAGCCATCGATTCGCTGTTCTTGTCATCCTGTGCTATGTAATCCCCAAAAAAGCAATCCACGCCTTTTCTTTTTAAATCTGCGCCAAGCGTTACTAATTCGTTAGGGTTTTGTATAGTATTTATTTTATCAAAGATTGGCTTCAATGGTTCAAGCCCTGCTTTGTCAATAGCAGCCGTATCCATAGCACTTTGCCAAAAATCGCCGATTTTTTGTGTAATGGTGCCATCGGCCGCTTTAGCTGCTACAGCGTCTTCGTTTATTTTTTTCAGCCGGTTATAGTTTTCTTCCTGTACTAAGTTGCCAATACCCCAGCCGCTTTCAGCGCCGGGTATTGGGTTCTTTTTTATCCAGCCGCCATTGGCATACATAAAAAAATCATCGCCGGGCTTTACAGTTGAATCAATGTTGGAAGCAAGAATGTCGGCTTTGTTTTGTACATCGGCAGTTTTGTTGTTGCAGGCATATAAGCTGCAGCTGACAATAGCAATCGCAAGTAGTGGTTTCATTATAAAAATTTTTATCGCTAAAAGTATGGAAGGATTTTGGGATGGGGAAAGGAATTTGATAAATGGCGAAGGGTTGCGCATTTGCAATGTCGTTCAGTTTCTGATCTGTACAGAACAATTTTTTATGCTCAAAACTCCCTTTTTTGCATTCTTGCAAGCTTGCTTGTTAGCCTTGGATTTTTTTAAATTTCATTTTGCCCCGCTTGTGTTTTTCCTTACTTTTGCTGCCTGCAAAAAAACGGTAGCTGTAGCTCAGTTGGTTAGAGCATCAGATTGTGATTCTGAGGGTCGAGGGTTCGAGCCCCTTCAGTTACCCAAAATAAAAAGCCTTTCATAAGAAGGGCTTTTTTGTTTATCAGCCTTAGTCATTGCAAAAAAAACAAGCCATTCACGATTGAATGGCTTGTTCAGTTTATTAGATAGTAGTGCTACCTGCGTGACACCTGTACTTTATATACTTGTCTTTCTCCGGTGGCATCAGTTATTACTAACGCATAAGTGCCTGTGGCTAATTTATCAACAGCAAGGCTGTTAGTGCCATTAATTAGTTGCTGGCTTGCAACCAATTGCCCTGTGCCATTATACAGTTTGCCGTTAGCGCCCTGCGCAAAACCAGAAAGGTTTACATTGAGCAGGCTGCTTACAGGGTTAGGGTACAGCAATACGTTTTTGCCGGTGCAGGCAAAGTTGAGGGTTATAATATTGCTATAGCGGCTGCTGCCATTATTGTCCACAATTTTCAGGCGGTAATAAATCCTGCCGGCCGATGGCTTGTGTACAAAACTGTAGTTATTGTTGCTGCCAAGGCCATTTACACTTCCTGCCGGAGTATAAGTTCGGCCATTGTTGCTGAATTCAATTTCATATTTTTTAAAATTAATTTCTGTTTCGCTGCGCCAGTGCAGGTTTATTTTGCAGCCGCTTTGTACAGCGGTAAAGCTGCTGAGCGACACAGGCAGCACATCCAAAATACCCCTTGAGGTTTCATTGCACAGGCATTGGCTTTGATTGGCTGCCGTAACTGGCCTTATTTTCACCACCATTGATTCGCCATTGATGCAATCAGGCGACGTTGGTATATTAATAACCATATTTTCAGTAGCGTTGCTATTGGCAGGAATGGCCGATGCAAACAATACCGAAGTAAAAGGAGTGGTATTGGTACCGCAGAAAAATTCTACATTGTATGAACCAGCTGAAGCATCCAGCAGGCTGTTGTTAGCAACTGTAACAGACATGGTGGCTGTGCCGCCTTCGGCAAAATTGCCAGATACATACTCAAACCCTGTAATGGACAAATCAGGTTTGGTTACCTCCACTTCGTTTTCAGCACTGCCCACAATGAATTTTGACCCGTTGGGGCATGGAGTGCCGTTGCACAGCAATGGGGCAACTGTTCTTTCTAACTGGCTGGCTATATTAAGCCTGCCGCACCCAAAGTTTACATAAGCCGCTGCCACATCAAAGCTGTAGTTAATTGTATTGCCCGAAGTAATGCCAGCCGGCACTTTTAATTGTATTATTTGTGAGCCGCCCGGCCCTGGCACAGGGAAGCCGCTTACAAGCGTAATACCACCGTCGCTCAAGAAGTTGCCGGCATATTCGATGCCTGCCGGTAAGGTAACCACCACTGTATCGCCAATGGAGGTTGGGTCGCCCGAAGGTGTGATATCACCAGTGAGCCTGGTAGAGCCACAGGTGATAGCTGCCGGGCTTAGGTTAATATTAAACCCTACAAGCCCTGCGCCGGCAGCGCCAGTAATATTTATTGGGTTTGCACGGATGATACCGTTGAAACCAAGATCGTTGGAAATAGGGGAGCCGCATGGCCTGTCTGCCCTTTGCTGAACAGATACCTTTGTGCCGCTTACAAAATCGCAATTAGTGCTATAGGTTAGCCTCAGCCTTGCAGCCCTGTTGGCAGTGCCTGGGTTACTAACGGTTCCGGGCAGCCCGGCATCGCCAATGCCTGAGTGGTCTTCTACATTATATACATACACACCATTGTCAATAGCTGGTGTTATTGGTTCCCAGTTGCCGCTGCCATCGGGATATTCAATTTCCCCGCCTGATATTGTAAGCCCATCAGGCGCTGTTACCCTGAATGAAGGGTTGTCAGAATAATTAGCTAAGGCGCTGTTTATTTTAAATATCATGGTATCACTTGTGCACAGCTCAATTGATGGGCTTTGCGGCTGCCTGTCAACAGAAAGCTGAATCTGGCTTTGCAGAGGGTCTGCTTTGAGCCACAATTGTTTCCAGCAACTGTAAGCTGCCAAATCAGCACCGCCTGGGTAAGCGGCACAATCCCATCCACTTTCAACCTGGATACTGTCTAAGGCGCAACTGTTGGTATTGGCAGAAACGGTAACCGTGGTTGTGGCACCGCCGTTAATGCTGCTTAATTCATACAGCCCATCCGCATTGGCTGTTATTGGAGTGTTATTAACGCTTACAACTATATTGGCGAAAGAAGCATTCGGTACCAATCGTATAAAATTGAATGGCGCTTGCTGGCCACTGCTGTTTTGCAGCAGCAATTGCCATGTTGCAGTGTCGCTGGATGGAGTGGCAGTGGCGTCAGGGGAACTAAGATTTACATTTGGCTTGTTAAGCAAACTATAGGCAGAACTTACCTGCGATCTTGCTGAGTCGCTGTAAGTTCTTTCCAATACGGCTGATGGCCAATGGAAGACATGGCCTGACTGCCTTCCTGCAATATTGAATGCATTTGCAGTAGCGCAACTGCCCCTTGCATCCATGCCAAAATTATAGTTGGTGCCTTCGCTCTGTATGCGCCAGTCTGGGTTTGCAGCTAAAGCACCCTTAACGTCGAATGTTACTTTAGTACCTGTAATTGAAGAACCGGTAATTGATACGTATGGCAAAATGCTTGCGTTTGATACAACAGTTGCTGTGGGAGGCGTATTGCTGTAGATGCCATTTACATATTGGGTTCCGGGTATTACGGTCATTCCCACAGGGAAAACCAATTCAAGGCTGTCCGGGATAAACTCAGGCCGGTATTCACCCGGAAAATAATTAGCACTATAACCAGATAATTTTCTTGTATAGCCCCTTATCTCGTGCCTTGCGCCTGCACAGCCTGTAAGGTTGTTGCCATAGAGCAATGAGAAGTGGAATAAATGCAATGTGTTGGCATTGTATTGTGGCACAAAGCAAGTGAACCTTTGAGTGCTGCCCGGGTTGGCTACCGTGCTGGCATGCACGCTGTTGGTAAGTACCACAATGTCTGGTGCATCGGCAAATGTAAGGCCACGTGTGCCATCGTCAACAGCCGTCATGTGCGGGCTTGAAGGGGATGACGACAACATACTGTCTTTCAAAATAAAATCAGCCTCTATAATAACACTGTCATCTACCTGGAATGGCGCAAGGCTTGTTAATGCTGCAGGCCCCTGGCTAAAGTCGGCATTGAATACTTTGCCATAAGTTGTGGTAACGACTGGCACGCCGGGCACTACGGTTCTGTTGCCGCCACGCACTATTGTAACGGTTGCAGAGCCTGCAGAAGCCCAGATATGTTTAGAGAAACTCCAGTTTGAATTTATATGCTGCCATGAAGTAATGGATGCAGGGGATGTTTGTGCAACAATATATGCCCTGTAATCGCTGTGCAGTGTATCGCCGGGCCGGTACCTGTTTTCATATACTACGCCGGGGTTAAGTGCGCCGCTGCCGTCAGGCATTTTATTAAAATTATTGTCTGGTTCGCCAAAGTTCTTTCTTCTATAGTCCCA
>CAYRRL010000212.1:4742-5772 GCA_964426665.1 uncultured Ferruginibacter sp.
GGCACTGTGCCGCCATCGGGGCATGGCCCTGTGCATACAAAACTGATTGGGGAAGTAGCGCAGCGTTTTACGCTGTTGATATTGGCAGGGTTGCTTAATTCGCATGTGCTGTCGGGGCTGGTGGTTACTACAGCATCAAGGTTAACAGTGCTGCATAGCCCAACAGGCGAACAGAAAATAAACTTAACGGGGTTGCCGCCTGTGCTCACCGGGTAGCGTGTTACAATTGTATTGCCAACCACCCGTGGGTAGCCTGCATGCGGGGCGGCCACTACGCCAATCATATTAGCAGAATTAAATGTAACACCTGCCGGGATTGTCAATGAATATTCAATATAACCAAAGCCAGAAGGGTTGCTTACTGTACCTGATGGCGTTGACAATGTAACATCATAACAGTCGCCAGCCCTTACCTGTGCCGGGAATTCAAATGAAGTAAGCGAGGGCAGGTTGATTGGCAGCGAAGACGAACCTACATAATTGCCCGTAGAATAAGTTGTGTTGGCACAAGCATTTTTATACCCAACTTGTGTGCCCTGCGAAGTGCCTGCATAAGCATCTGTGCAACTGCTGCTGCTGGGGCAATAAATGAAATCGTATGTTATTACAATTGAATCGCCAGCCCCTAATATCACTGAGGCAGGAAGCGTAATCTGTACATTGTTTATTTTGCCTGCATTACAAGCGAGGTTGTTTGTGGCAGACAATACATTAAGTGTGTTGCCTGTGTAATAGGAGTTGTCAGGATGAAAAGGTGCCTGTCCCTGCAGTGTTATCTGCATACTGGCAGTATCTATATACCCATAAGAATCTGTAGTGGTAAGGTTATTAAAATGAGAGCCTGTATTAATAACAAGGTTTGTAGCCGGGCCTGCGCCATTGTTCCTTATCACATACCTAGCAGTTCTTGGTGCAGATACAAAACAGCCGGTAAGCAATGGTGTGGTGCTTGTAACGGCAACAGCGGGTGTAGCGTTGTTCATGCTCATGCCGCTCACAGCTGTCCATGCCTGGCAGCGGGTGCCTGCAA
>CAYRRL010000213.1:0-5724 GCA_964426665.1 uncultured Ferruginibacter sp.
CATGGTGGCAAGTGCATTAAAATGGAATGGCAATTTTGTATGGGCTTGTAAAAATTATGATGGCGATGTGCAAAGCGATACAGTGGCGCAGGGTTTTGGCTCTTTAGGTTTGATGACTTCCGTATTGGTAACACCCGATGGCAAAACAATGGAAGCAGAAGCTGCACACGGCACTGTTACACGCCATTACCGTGACCATCAAAAAGGGAAGCCAACATCTACCAATCCAATCGCTTCTATCTTTGCATGGACACGAGGGCTTGCTTTCCGTGGCAAATTAGATGGCAACCAGCCATTGATTGATTTTTGCAATGCACTGGAAGCTGTGTGTATTGAAACGGTGGAAAGCGGCAAGATGACAAAAGACCTTGCTGTATGTATCCATGGCAATAAAGTAAACCACGGCGAGCACTATTTATACACAGAAGAATTTTTGGATGCTATTGACAGCAATTTGAAAAAGAAAATGGGGATGTAATTCTCAATTTGAATAGAACAGAAATAAAAGCACCGAATAAATGCGGTGCTTTTTTAATGCGGCAATTTTTCTCTCACCTTTCCATACAACCATGTACCTGCAACTGCAGATAATAATGTTATAATAATTACTGTAGCGCCGGTTCCTATTTGTGCATATAATGGCCCGGGGCAAGCGCCTGTTATAGCCCAGCCAAAACCAAACAACAGCCCTCCATAAATTTGCCCTTTATTAAATTTCTTCGGGTGCAGTTCTATTGGCTCGCCATAAATGGTTTTTGCTTTCAGTTTCTTTATAAGCAAAACAGAAATAATACCTGTAACAACTGCACTGCCTATTACACCATACATATGAAAACTCTGCAGCCTGAACATTTCCTGTATCCTGAACCAGCTTATCACTTCTGCTTTCACCAATAAAACGCCAAACAACACACCGGCAAAAAGGTATTTGATATTATGGTACCACTTGTGCTCAAGCCTGCTTTCGTTTATACAAAGCGTATCCAATGAACGAACTTCAAAATCTGTATTCAGCTCTGTTGATTCTGTTTGCTGCATCATTTTTATTTTATAGAGAAAGAATAAATGGGAGAATAAAATTTGCCATGATAAAACCGCCAGCCATAAAACAACAGGTAGCAACCAGTGAAGGCCATTGCAGAGTTGACAGCCCCATGATAGCATGGCCGCTGGTACAGCCGCCTGCATAGCGTGTGCCGAAGCCGACTAAAAAACCGCCACCAACCATCATCACAAATCCTTTAAGAGAAAATAAATTTTGCCAATTGAATAGTTGAGATGGAACAAGGCTGTTATAATCTGTAATGCCATAACCAGCCAATTCGCCTGCCAGTTTGGGGTTTATTTCAACAGGGTTTGGGTTGGCTAAAAAATTGGCAACAACAAACCCTCCAATCAATATGCCTGTTACAAAAAATAAATTCCATGATTCCTTTTTCCAATCGTATTGAAAAAAAGGAATATTAGCAGGCACACATGCCGCACATACATGCCGCAGTGATGAACTGATGCCAAATGATTTATTTCCGAGTATCAATAATAACGGCACGGTTAACCCAATCAAAGGGCCGGATATATACCAGGGCCAGGGTTGTTTTAATATTTCAATCATAATATAAAGGTATGCCGCCGTTGCTGACGGCACACTTATGGTTTTTCCAATCAGAAATTTTCTTTAAGTTTTTTTACCAGTTCGGCTTTGGGCACTACGCCGCTCTGCCGCCAAAGCACACGCCCGTTTTTAAACAGCAGCAAAGTGGGCACAGCGCTTATATTATATGCTGCGGCTGTTTGCTGGATCTTATCAATATCAATTTTAATAATGCTGGCATTGCCCTGCACTTCATCTTTCACCTGCTTTAATACAGGTGCCATCATTTTGCAAGGGCCGCACCACTCTGCAAAAAAATCAACCAGCACTGGCTTGTCGCCATTGATAATTTCTGTGAACGTCATAATAGTTTTTTATAGTTGCCGGGCTAATGCCGATACAATTACTGCTTCTTTGCGCTGCAGGTGTTAATGCCCAGCAATGGGTACAAAGGGCAAAAACTTACAAGGCTTGTGAGCACAAACACAAGAGCCAATACCAGCAGCACAATACCAAATGTGCCTGTAACAGTATTGGTAAAATACAAACCAGCAAAAATTGCTGCCAGCAACAGGCGTATCATCCTGTCAGCAGCGCCCATGTTTTTTTTCATAACAGTTTATTTAGTGGTTATTAATTTGTTTACAATAGCAATGCTGCCGCCGTCAACAATATTCCTGAAGCCCTTCTTTTCCAAAATGGCTTTTGCTGCCATGCTCCTGTTGCCGCTTCTGCAAAAAACAATTATCGGCTTGTCTTTTTTCAATGCCTTTGCCTCATTGCCTATTCTGTCGAGCGGAATATTTACAGAGCCTTTAATATTGCCTGCTGCAAACTCGCCTGTACTGCGAACGTCAACCAGCACAGCGCCTGCGGCAATTGTTTCCTGCAGCTTTGTACAATCAGGTGCGCCAAATAATTTTTTAAAAAAATGTATCATCGTTTCAGTTTTGTTTCATCAGTTTGCTTTGGCAAACAAAATCCGTTACAGGCACATTTGTTTTTGATATGGCATTAAAACCACCAGCAACTTCAGTAAAATTCCTGAAACCCCGTGCCTGCAAAATGGAGGCTGCTATCATACTTCTGTAACCGCCTGCGCAATGCAGGTAAAAATGTTTTTCGGGGTTAATATCTTTTATCCATTCGCTTATGTATGCCAAAGGCCTGTTTATAGCACCTTCCACATGTTCAGCTTCATATTCGCTTTGCTTCCTTACATCAATTATATCATCCTCGCCAATTTGTACCTGCTTTGCAAATTCTTCTGCATTGATACGGTTAATGCTGTCTTTTTCTTTAGGCGATGTATGCCATGTGCTGTAACCGCCATTTAAAAAGCCTTTTACATTATCAAAGCCTACACGGCTAAGCCTTGTAACCGCCTCTTCTTCTTTGCCGGGCTCTGTTACTAACAGCAACGGTTGCTTTACATCAACTATCAAAGCACCAGCCCATGGAGCAAAATCGCCAGCCAGCCCAATATTGATGGAACGGGGTATAAACTGTTTTGCAAACTCAGCATCGCTACGGGTATCCACTACCAGCGCTTCTGTTTCTTCAGCCTCCGCTTCAAATTCATTGGCGCTTAATTTTCTTAAACCGTGGTGCAGCACTTCGTCAAAACTTTCATACCCCTTCTTATTCATCGCTACATTCATCCCAAAATAACCCGGGGGCGGAAGCAGGCCATCTGTTACTTCTTTTACAAATTCCGCTTCTGTCATATTTGCCCTTAAAGCATAGTTCAGTTTTTTTTGTGTGCCAATAGTTGACACTGTTTCTGCACTCATATTCTTTCCGCAGGCACTTCCTGCGCCATGGCCGGGATATACAATCACATCATCAGGCAGTGTCATTATTTTATCCCGTAAAGAATGGTACAAAGTTGCAGCCAGTTGTTCCATTGTCATGTTCGCTGCTTTTTGTGCTAAGTCGGGGCGGCCAACATCGCCAATAAATAATGTATCGCCGGAAAAGATTGCATGCTCTTTGCCGTTTTCGTCAATCAACAAATAAGTTGTGCTTTCCATAGTGTGCCCTGGTGTATGGAGTGCTTTAATTTTTACATTGCCCAACTCAAATACCTGGCCATCTGCAGCAGATACACATTCAAACTCACAGGCAGCATTTGGGCCATATATAATTGCCGCCCCTGTTTTCCTGCTGAGGTCAACATGGCCGCTCACAAAGTCTGCATGGAAATGCGTTTCGAAAATGTATTTCAATTTCACATTGTCTTTTTCCAGCCTGCTCAGGTAAGGCTTTATTTCCCTTAATGGGTCCACAATAGCAGCCTCGCCATTGCTGGTAATGTAATAAGCCCCGTGGGCCAAACAACCGGTATAAATTTGTTCTACTTGCATATTGATTAAAATTTAATGATGTAAAATTGGTTTTCTTTATCCGCCTGTACAGTGACTTTTGTTACATTCGAAAATGTTTTTTGTCAGTCCAGGATTGTTTCTTTTAAAATGATGTAAAGCCCCATGATTAAAACAAACCAACCAAAAGCAGGCTTTAGTTTGGCTCCGTCAATTTTTTTAGAAAGCATATTGCCAATAAAAATACCGGCAATAGCGAAAGCTGCAACCGTTAAAAGGAACTGCCAGTGAATATTGACATGGTTTGCCGAGCCAATAAAGCCAAGCAAAGAGTTGGAAGCTATAATTAAAAGCGAAGTGCCAATGGCTTCCTTCATTGGCAATTTTAAAACAAATACCAATGCTGGTATTATCATAAAACCTCCGCCTGCGCCCACAAGCCCGGTGATAATGCCTGTGCCCATGCCCTGCAAAACGGTAAGGGCATAATTTTTACAACAAGGCTTTTTATCTTCTTCAGCTGTAACTATGCTTTTTGTTATCATGCCGTACGATGCGCCTACCATCAGCAATGCAAACAGCAGCATCAGCAAAATATGTTTGGTTACCACAAAATGCCCAATGCTTAAAACATGCTCAGGTATCGCCGGCACAATCAACAACCTTGCAATAAACACCCCGGCTACAGAAGGGATACCAAACACCAGTGCAGTTTTTATATTAATCAGCCCACGTTTTAAATAATTAATTGAGCCCACGGCGCTGGTTAGCCCAACAATAAATAAAGAGTAAACAGTAGCCGCTGCGGCATCCATGCTAAAAATATATACCAGCACAGGTACAGTGAGTATGCTGCCGCCGCCGCCAATTAACCCAAGCGAAACACCAATTAAAATAGACGAGAAGTAACCGAAATATTCCATTGTAAAATTTGAATGCAAAATTGAACGAAACCAAAAACCTTTACGGTTACTTATGTTACACAAATATTTACCCCTGTGCCCTCCCTCTTAAAATCAAATTCCAGTACATACGTGGCAGCACTTGCTTTTTCAATTGGTACATGCTCCAGCGCTCTTTTGCCTGGTCAAAAGGGAAAGTTTCCTGCGGCTGGTTGTTGTAGTCAAACTCTGCCAGCACTAATTTTCCATAGCCTGTTACCAATGGGCAGGATGTATAGCCATTGTAAAATTTGCCTAACGGTTGGTTTTCCATTGCAGCCAGTAAATTATTGGCAAGCACCGGCACCTGTTTGCGTATGGCAGCGCCTGTTTTTGAAGTTGGCAAGCCTGCAGCATCGCCCAAAGAAAAAATATTTTTATACCTGTTGTGCTGCAATGTATTCTTGTCCACATCCACCCAGCCAGCAGCATTGGCAAGCTGAGATTTTTTTATAAAATCAGGTGATGATTGCGGTGGCGTTACATGTATCATATCATAATCAACCCATGTTTCCACATCCTTGTTGTTTTCGCCAAAACCAACAAATTTTGCTCTTTTATTTGCGCCATCTATTTGTTCCAGGCGCTGGTAAAAGTTGAGTTTTATGTGGCCCCTTTCCACCACTTTCTTTAAAGTATTTTCATATTTCTCCACTCCAAACAGCCTTGTGCCGCCGCTCCAGTATTGAATATCTATTTTATCAAGCAGGCCATGCTTCCTGAAATAATCTGCGGCCAGGTACATTATTTTATGCGGGGCACCGCCGCATTTTACAGGCGTGTGGGGATTATGGAAAACAGCTTTGCCTTTTTTCAAATTCTTGATGCACTCAAAAGTATATGGCGCTGTTTTAAAACTGTAGTTGCT
>CAYRRL010000214.1:0-5685 GCA_964426665.1 uncultured Ferruginibacter sp.
GGTGGGATTTATTTTAAAAGAGCTTTCCCTTTATTTAGTTTTACAAACTTCCCATCTTCATAAACTTTCTCCCCCGCCAAATAAGTTTGTTCTACCACACAACTCAATGTTTCACCCATATAAGGCGATACTTTATGTTTGTGATGGCAACCGGCTTCATCCACAACAAAAGTTTTTTCATCATCCACCACAATTAAATCTGCGTCAAGCCCTTTTTCAATCCTCCCTTTTTTGTTTTGCAATCCCGCCAGCTTCGCCGGGTTTTCACAAAGCCATTTTGCAATATCGGCAAAAGAACAATTCCTTTTTTTAGCAGCCGTAAACAGCACAGGCAATGCAAACTGTATGGAGGCAATGCCGCCCCAGGCTTTCATAAAATCGCCGCTTTCAATTTCTTTTAATGATGGCGTGGCTGGCGAATGGTCTGTGGCCACAAAATCAATCAGGCCATTTTGCAATGCCTTCCACAATTTATTGTTGTTCTCTTTTTCACGTATCGGCGGCGCACATTTGAATTGTGTTTGCCCATCTTTTATTTCTTCAGCGGTAAAATACAAATAATGCTGGCCAGTTTCAACAGTTATTGGCAAACCTTTTTGTTTGGCTGCCGCAATTTGTTCTAATGAATCTGCTGAAGACAAATGAACGATATGTGTGCGGCAATTGAACTCTTCACAAAGGCGTATCATCATAGCGATGGCATCGTCTTCCCATTTTTTGGGGCGGCTGTTCAGATAGTTGATGTAAGAATCGTTTCTCGTTTCTTGTTCACTGTTTCCCGTTTCCCGTTCTTGGAAACCTGTTAATTCACAGTGTACGAGTAAAGGCAATTTATGTTTGGCAATGACAGGCATTGCTTTCCGTAAATCATGTTCCGTTACGTTGGGGAAATCATCAATGCCGGAATGTGTAAGGAATGCTTTAAAGCCCAACACGCCTTTTTGTATCAGGGGGAAAATTTCCTTTTCATTGCCGGGGATAATGCCGCCCCAAAAACCAACATTTGTATTCAGTTTGCCTTTCGATGCTTTTATCTTTTCATCAAATGCAGCAGCCGTTGTTGTAACTGGCGCTGAATTCAATGGCATATCCACCAATGTGGTTACCCCGCCGGCAATAGCTGCTTTAGTAGCTGTATCAAAGCCTTCCCATTCTGTCCTGCCGGGTTCGTTTATGTGCACATGAGGGTCAATTACGCCTGGCATCAAAATCTTATTGCCCAGTTCTATTACTTCAAAATCACTTACCAGTGGCAGCACCGGCAGCACTTCTTTTATCTTTCCTTCATTTACCCACACCACTGCTTCTTTTATCCCGTCTGGCAACACAACCCTTTTGCTATGAAACGCTTTCACTGAAAAATTTTTAGAAACGATAAAAATACAAAACAATATTTTAAATTGTGTGCTTCATTAAAACAGAAATTGCAGGTTAATATGGTTCACTTCCTTGTTTATGGGGTTTTGCTTTTTATGCTGGTAATGCTGGTGTCAATGACCTACCAATTTCACCACCTTGAAAAAAATAACAGCGATGCTACTGATGCCGGCAAAGAAAAGCTTGGGCTATCGCAGGGCTTTATTTACGCTTCGCTTGTGCTCACTATTATATTGCTTGTGGCATATACCTGGTATGCAGTAAAAGGCACGCCCTACGAAGGGCACTTAATGGAATGGCTCAATATCATTGTAAGGCTGATGCATATCACATTTGGCATTGCATGGATTGGCGCTTCCTTTTATTTTGTTTTTTTGGAGAACGCATTGAACCGGACAGAAGATGTAAGGGATGAACTGGCGGGCAACCTGTGGGCTGTGCATGGCGGCGGCTTTTATTATTTAGAGAAGTATAAGGTGGCGCCTAAAACATTGCCAAAGCATTTGCATTGGTTTAAATACGAGGCCTACTTTACCTGGGTGTCAGGTTTTTGTTTGCTGTTTGTGGTATATTATTTTAATGCCAAGGCCATGCTGATAGATACAACGGTGCTTAACCTCAGCCCTGCCGCTGCTATAGGCATTGGCGTGGGCTCATTTGTTGTTGCATGGGTATTGTATGATTTGCTTTGCAAATCGCCATTGATAAAAAACCAGTTAGTTTTTGCGCTGGCTGGTTTTGCATTGCTTACCGGCTTTGCATACTTCTATGCTCATGTTTTTAATTCACGTGCGGCATACATCCACTTTGGCGCTATGATTGGCTCATTGATGGCAGCAAATGTTTTCTTTGTTATCATCCCCTCCCAAAAAGCAATGGTGGCTGCTGCAAAAATTGGGCAGCCTGTTGACCCGGCGCTTGGCAAAAAAGCATTGGCCCGTTCATTGCACAACAACTATTTTACCCTGCCGGTTTTGTTTGTAATGATAAGCAACCACTTCCCCAGCACATTCGGCAATAAATATTCATGGGCCGTACTGGCTGCTATTTCATTGGGCACGGCTGGCGTAAAGCATTACCTCAATTTAAAAGAGAAAGGCAAATACAATGTATACATACTCCCCGTTTCTGTGCTGGTGCTTCTTGCCGTTAGTTTTTTAACGGCACCGCCAAAACCCGGCGAATGCAAAGAGCAGGTAAGTTTTACAGTTGTAAACAACATCATACAAAACCGCTGCATACAATGCCATTCATCAAAACCAACAGACGATGTATATACGGCAGCGCCCAATGGCGTAAAGTATGATACACCAGAAGATATTGTAAGAAAGAAAGACCTGATTATGCAAAGGGTTGTTATCACTAAAACAATGCCCCAAAACAATAAAACCGGCATGACGCCGGAAGAAAGGGATTTGCTAAGGTGCTGGATCGAGCAGGGAGCATCTGTGAAATAGCTTTGCCTGCAAGGCCAAGGCACATCGCACACGGGCCGGGATGCGGCCAGCCCAAACTTGCACAACTTCATTTTTATGCAACTCAACCCACTTCGATGTTTAAACAAAGGTTTGGTTTTTGTGGAATTAATTGCTACTTTGCGGCAGGTAATAATGAACAAAAAGGAAAGAACATATACATTTTTTCAAAGAGCTTCTTCTTTTTTTCTGTTAGCAACATTGCTGTGGCTTATGGCAAGCCCGCTGTTTGCGTTTGCCTGCCAGCAGGAATCGGCAAAACAACAAAAGATACTGTCAGCCAGCTCGGCTGCGCCTACTGGTGACAACAATGAAAATGAAGGCGCCAGCAGCAATGGCCTGGAGGAAAAAATGCCATCTGTTACTAATCTTTCAGAAGAATTTATTTACGAATACAAAAGCAACTATTTCGATCTTATTATCGTTTCGACGTACTATAAGCAGGAAAACGCAGATAATTATATTGCTTTTCATGGCGAATTGCTGGTTCCCCCACCAAATAAAATGGCATAGTTAAGCAGCAAACATTGCAAGCTTAGAAACTATTTTATCCAACTACCATGTAAAATCACTGTACCGGTTATTCTGTATTGGCACATTGTGCCGGATGCAGCATTTATTGCTGCTGAAACAATCAACCGCATTACACATTATGCATTTGCAGGCTGTCCTTGCCGGCAGTATTTGCAACCCAACACTATGAAAGGCCCCAATAGCAAAAACGACTATTTTTTTAATTTTTTTTAAAAACAGCAACACATGCTTTCGAGGCAACTTACCCACAAAACCCTGATACGTTACGATAAAAATATTGGGCACCTGTTTGTGCCGGGCATTACCATGCGGCAGCCGCACAGCGAAAAGCCCTATTATGTAAAAACAAACAAACAGGGCTTCAGGGCCAATTTCGATTATACTGAAAAAAAAGAACCAGGCGAAACAAGGATTGCTTTTATTGGCGACTCCTATACAGCCGGCGAAGGCGTAGCCAACGAAATGCGTTTTTCTGATATAACGGCAAAAGCATTTGGCGCCAGTAGCTACAACTTTGGGCTGTCTGCTTCAGGTGTTGACCAGCAATACCTCATTTATAATGACATTGCTTCAAAATTTGACCACGATGTATTAGTGCTTTCACCGCATATCATCAATATATTCCGCAACCTGCTGCAATCACGTTTATCTGTAGAGGCGCAAACAGGGAAAATGGTAATGGTGCCAAAACCGTTTTTTACAGTTGATAATGGCCAACTGGTAAGGCATAATTACCCGGTGCCTATAGAAAGGCAGGAAATAAACGAACACAAACAACAGGAAAAATTATTCCAGCCAAATGGCTTTGTAAAAAAGCTCTTTCACAAATACATGCCCAAAAGGCTTAAGGAAGAATTGCTACGCATACAATTTAAAGAGCACAATGGCTATCAAAGCGAGGACGATTCAAGATGGGTTCTCATGCGCATGCTGCTTGAAAAAATTATTGAAAAAGCCGGCAATATCCCTGTAATACTGGCGCCTTTGCCGTATCACCAGGTGTATAAAAACCCCGATTACAGGCAAAGGTTCATCACGCTTGCTTCTAAATACAGCAATGTAACTTTTGTGGATATTCTTGATAAATTCAAGAAAGTGCCCAATACTGATGACCTCGACTTTCCAAAAGACCAGCATTATTCTGAATACGGCCACCAGGTAATTGCTGACGCTATCATTAAGGCCATCAGCGAAAAAAGTATTTTAACACCCGTTGCTGCAGCGCCTGTATCAAAAACAGGCGGCAAAAAGCCTTCCTTCATTTTGGGCATCTCTGCTTTTTACCATGACTCTGCCTGCGCTTTAATAAGGGATGGCGAAATTATAGCCGCTGCACAGGAAGAAAGGTTTACACGGATAAAAAATGATGCAGCATTCCCCGCCAACGCTATCAATTTTTGCCTTGAACAGGCCAATGCAGGCATTGACGATATTGACTCAATAGTTTTTTACGACCAGCCTTATGCCACGCTGGAAAGAATAGTCGCCACACAAGCAACCGTGTACCCTGAAGGCGATACAATATGGGAAGAGCTTTTCCCTAAATGGGTGCAGGCAAAAATGCACATCCCTGATATTATAAGGAGCCAGTTGGATTATAACGGCAATATATACATGGCTATGCACCATCTTTCCCATGCAGCCAGCGCTTATTACCCATCGCCATTTACTAAGGCAGCGATACTTACTATAGATGGCGTGGGCGAATGGGCTACTGCCACGATTGGAATTGGAAATGGCAATGATATTAAAATATTGAAAGAGATAAACTTCCCCCACTCTGTTGGCTTGCTTTATTCAGCGTTTACATACTATACCGGTTTTAAAGTAAACGAAGGCGAATACAAACTGATGGGGCTGGCGCCTTATGGCGAACCAACGTATGTTGATTTAATTAAAAAAGAAATTGTTGAAATTTTTGATGACGGCTCCATCAAACTGAACATGGATTACTTTGCCTACACCAACAAACTATGCATGATTAATGAAAAATTTGAAACATTGTTTGGCGGGCCGGCACGTACCGATAAAGAAGAAATAACAAAACGCATCAGGGATATTGCAAAATCTATACAAGTAGTAACGGAAGAGATTGTAGTAAAAATGGCGAGGCATGCAAAGGAAATTACCGGTGCAGACAAGCTGTGCATGGCCGGTGGCGTGGCGCTAAATTGCGTAGCCAATGGCAAAATAGTGCAGGAGAAAATTTTTAGTGAGATATGGGTGCAGCCTGCAGCAGGCGATTCCGGCGGCGCATTGGGCGCAGCCTGGAAGTGCGAAGCCCGGTGGAGCAAAGACC
>CAYRRL010000215.1:0-5679 GCA_964426665.1 uncultured Ferruginibacter sp.
TCAATACCAAGATGCTTCCTTAGCAGGATGTGGGCATTCACCATGTCCCTGATAGTAATAAAAGGGAAGCTGTTGTAGTATGGCTTGTTGGTTTCGGGGTTGGTGCTTAAAGGGCCTGTGCTGCCATAGCAGGAGCCAATGATGTTGGCGCAAACGATAAAATATTTTTCGGGGTTTATAATATGGCCTGTGCCAACAACGCCTGGCCACCAATCGGCCGCATCTGCATTAGCAGTAAGTGCGTGGCAAACCCATACAACGTTATCTTTATTTTCATTCAATTCGCCATACGTTTTGTAAGCAATATCAAGCCCCGGCAAATAGCCGCCGCCTTCCAACGAAAAGTTGTGTGGGTGATGAAAATAATTCATGAGGTTAATAAAAATGCTTTGCAAAGTAACGGCCTGCACAGTTTATATTTGTAAAAAATTTCAGCTATGTTAGAAGTAAATCTCAAAAGGGTAAAAGGCGATTTTGGGTTTGAAGGCACAGATGCCAAAGGGCATACTGTACGGATGGACACAAGCGAAGAAACCGGCGGCGAAAATTTTGGCATTCGCCCTATGCAAATGCTGCTGATGGGCATTGGCGGCTGCAGCGCTATTGATATTGTGATGATATTAAAAAAACAAAGGCAGGAAGTAAAAGATTTCTCAATGAAAGTATCAGGCGAAAGGGAAAAGGGAAAAGAGCCATCGCTGTGGGAAAATGTAAAAATCGTTTTCACCCTTACAGGCAAAATCGAAAAAGAAAAAGCAGAAAGGGCCTGTGAGCTTTCCATGAATAAATACTGCTCAGTTGCTGAAACATTAAGAAGGGGCGGCACCAAACTTTCATGGGAAGTTGTTGTTGTAAATGGTTAGCAGTTGTTCGTTTCGCAAATACTTTTCAGGATAGAATTTCTTCAAAATATTCCTTATTACACCTTACATATCAAATATTGATGCATCCACTTACCAAAGCAATAAGAATACAAACAGAAAGGACAAATGAAATGGAGCATTCCGGCCCTATGTTCCTTACCAGCAGTTTTTGCTTTGACAATGCAGAAGATATGAGGGCTGCTTTTGCAGATGAAAGCGATGATAATATTTACAGCCGCTTCAGCAACCCAAACGCAAAAGAATTTACTGATAAGATAGTGGCGCTGGAAGGCGCTGAAGCAGGCTATGCCACTGCATCAGGCATGAGCGCTGTGTTTGCATCTTTTATGGCATTGCTTAAAAAAGGCGACCACCTGGTTGTTTGCAACTCCATTTTTGGCAGCACACAAACAGTGGTAAAAAAATATCTGCCCAACTATGGCATTGAATACACTTATGTAAGCGCTGATAAACCAGAGGAGTGGGAGGCAGCGGTAAAGCCAAACACCAAAATGATTTACCTGGAAACGCCAACCAACCCCGGGCTTGCTTTAATTGATCTGGAATTTGTAAACAACATCGCAAAAAAGCATGGCTTGCTATTGAATGTTGACAACTGCTTTGCCACGCCTGTGTGCCAGCAGCCAATACAATACGGCGCAGATTTAGTAATTCATTCTGCCACCAAATGGCTCGACGGGCAGGGGAGGGTATTGGGCGGCGTTATTGTTGGCAAAAAAGAACTCATCAACGATATTTATTTGTTTTGCCGCAGCACAGGCCCTGCATTGTCGCCATTTAATGCCTGGGTATTAAGCAAAAGCCTTGAGACATTGGATGTAAGGATGGAGCGCCATGCGGCCAATGCATTAAAAATTGCAGAAGCGTTGCAAGGCCATGCAAAGATTGAATCGCTGCGTTACCCATTTCTTGAAAGCCACCCTCAATACAGCATTGCAAAAAAACAAATGAAAAACGGCGGCGGCATTGTTTGCTTTAATTTAAAGGGCGGGTTAGAAAGCGGCAGGGAATTTTTGAATAGCTTGCAAATGCTTTCCCTCACTGCCAACCTCGGGGATACAAGAAGCATTGCATCGCATCCTGCCAGCACCACGCATGCAAAGCTTACAGAAGAAGAACGTTTGTCTACAGGCATTGCCCCTGGTTTGATAAGGGTTTCTGTTGGGCTGGAATATGTTGATGATATTTTGAATGATATTTTGCAGGCGCTGGATAAATGTTGATTTTTCCCTAATTGGTTTTACAACTGCTGGGCAATTTCTTTTTCCTCCGCCACGCCATCTTTTCTCCATGCCTGTTTGCCATCTTTAAAAATAATAAATACTGGCAGTGCAGTTACGTTGTATGCTTTTAAAACAGCTTCGTCATTGCCGCCATCTACTTTCAGCAAAGTAAACTTGCCTGGATAGTTTGCCTGTAAACTTTTTAATACTGGCTCCATAGCCCTGCATGGCGGGCACCATTCAGCGCCAAAATCAACCAGCACTGTATTGCCTGAGTTGATTATTGCATTAAATTCATCAAGGCTCATTTGCTTTGCATTGCTTTTGCCTTCCAGTTTTTTATCCGCTGCTTTCCATGCGTTGATGCCTCCGCTCAGTTCATACACATTTTGATAGCCTGCTTCCCTTAATTGCTGTGCAGCAGCGGCGCTCCGCCCGCCTGCAAGGCAATATACATACACAGGTTTTGTTTTGTCAACAAAGGCTATGCGGCGGTTAAATTCCTGTTTGTTGTTCCAGTCTGCCAGCAATGATTTTTTTATATGCCCGCCTGCATACTCGCCGGCAGTGCGTACATCAAGCACCTGAGCAGAATCGTTCTGGATTGCTTTTTCAAATTCTTCAGCAGTCAAATTATATTTTGGTTGCGCCTTGCAGGAAAGCAAAGCGAAAAATAATACGGCGGGTAAAAATATTTTCATGTTATTCATTTAATGCAATAAAAAACCGCCACGAAAATACGCAGCGGTTTGTTGAAAATCATTTATTGTTTTTACATTGGCGAAAGGTACTGTGCATACGCATAGCCTTCCTCGCCGTCTTTAGTTTTTATCTTCCACCAGCTATCGTCAGTTTTTTCAACCAATGTTACTATTTCGTGATGGGCTGCTTTGCCTACAATAGCACCTTCTGTACTGGGTGTGCTGCGTATGTTGAGGTTGGTTTTGTCTGTTGTTACTTTCAGTTGTGCGCCGGCATCTGCTTTAATGTCGAGGTTCATCATCAAATCGCCGCTGGCCATATTGGGGTCAATCTTGTCGTACAAAGCCCACAACGAGTCATAATCTGCGGTTGATTTAGCAGTGCCGCTTATATGGAGCACGCCATCTTTTTCTGCTATAGCCAAATTGCTTACGCCAAGTGTGTTAGCCGTGCTGAGCAATTCTGAGTATTTATCCTGTAATGCCATGGTGTATGTTTTTAGTATGTGATTAGTTATTTTTTATCCATCAGTTTAGATACATCGCTTTTTACTTTGGCAGCGGCCAGCATTTGCATAATCTTCATGCGGTTGGCCTTTGTTACTTCGCCTGCCAGCACAGCTTTGTCTCCTTCAAATGCAACAGTTACGCCCTGTATATCTTTCAATCCGTCTTTTACTTTTTGCTGTGTTGCATCATCCAGCACTGTTGTTACAGAAGCAGGCGCTGGGGTAGGCGGTGGCGGCGGCGGGGCTACAGTGCAATTGTTCACTACCGATTTTACACCTTTGATGGCGGCAACAGTTTTTTCGCACATGGCCTTGCAGGCATCGTCTTTGCATTCGCCGCTTATAGTAGCAATGCCATCTTTTACATCAACCATTGTATTGGCCATCATGGCATCTGCTTTAAGGGCTTTTTCCACTTCGGCTTTAATGTCGGTGTCTTTGGGCTTGCAGCTTACAAACCCAAGTGTAGCTGCTATAGCTACGGCAATCAATCCTTTGGATAGTTTCATTGTAGTTTTTTTAGTGTGTGAAATGAATATTTAAAGAAAACAAAAATTACCAGCTTTTGCAAGTGGATGGCAATATTTTTTAATTAACACAGCATAAGTCTTTTGCCAAACTAAAATGGTTGCGTGGGCACTAATTTTTTTTGAAGCCTGTTGCTGTTTTCAATTCTTCCAGCACATTAAAAATGATTGGGCAGGTGCCATAGTGCATCATCATGCTGAACAGGCGGCTGGTAAAATTGTTTTGGTGCAGGTGGGGGAATTCACGGCAGTCTGCAAACCTGTTTTCGTAAATGCTGCATTTAGTGCCCTCCAAAAAATGGCAGGGGATTTTGTTCAGCAGCATATTGCCGCTTTCCCCTTCTTCAATGTATTTTGCTTTTGTTTCAGTTATTGATGTTTGCAACAAGCCTGCAAGCCTTTCTGTTTCTTTCTTTGTTACGCTTATCAGTAATGATTTGCAGCAGTTGCCGCATTGGGTGCAGTCTATTTCCGGGGTTATTGCATCATTCAGCGCATGTACAACAGAATCAATTTTTTTGCTGTCTTTCGCTTTCAGAAAAGTGCGGAAAGCATCATTTTCGCTTTCCCTTTCCGCAGCAAGCTGTTTTATTTTTTCGAGGTTGGTAATTACTTCTTTCACAAAAGAGATGATTAAGCAAATATTTTCTTCAGTGCCTTTGCCACGCCATCGTTGTTGTTGGTATCCGTTATCATTTGGGCAGAAGCTTTTATTTCTTCGGGCGCATTGCCCATTGCCACGCCAAGGCCTGCAAACTCAATCATTCCTTTGTCATTGTAATTATCTCCAATGGCCACCACTTCGCTTTTGTCAAGCCCATACATTTTCATAATTATCTGCATGGCATTTGTCTTAGATGCTGCATGGTTCATCACTTCCACATAGCGGGGCTGGGATTTGTATATATTAAGGCTGTTGCCGAATTCATGAAGCAATTCCTGCTCTACATTTAATATTAAGCTGGCCTCGCCGGCAATCAGGATTTTGTTTGGCCCCGATTGTTTGTTTTCCCATTCGACAAATGTTTTTTCAAATGGCTGCACAGTTACTGCCACAGGCGTTATCCTCTGTTCTTTTTTTACCATATCTGTATCTGCATTGGCGTACCATTCCATCTGGCTGTAATACATTGCAGAAACAGGGTGCCTTGAGGCAAGGCTGTTAATAGCAACCGCTTCCGGCAATGCAACACCTATTTGATAAATTATAGAACCCTTGTGGTAAATATAACTTCCATTAAGGCTTACTACGGGGATATCAGCTGGAAAAACAGTATCTGTAATGTGCAGCATGCCGTGCAATGGCCGTGCAGAAATAGGTATTACGGGGATGCCCTCTTTTATTAATTGCTGGATAATTTGCTTTGACGCACCGCTTACAGCGTGGTCTTCCCTAAGCAGTGTGCCGTCCATATCAGTAAAAACAGCTTTGTACATACGAAATTAAGTTTGCTAAAGTATGAAGCCAATGCCGTATAAAAAAACGGAAAAGCCCGGCAGCAAAGCTGCCGGGTATAATTCCTGTGCCTGGTTTATGTACGGATTAGTATTATCGGGTATTATTAGAAGAACAGTGCATTAAGCCTTTGCGCTACTGCCTGCAATGCTGATTGCTTTTTTATAACTGGCATAATCATTTTTTCCCTTTCTGCTGTAATGCAATAGCCAAGCGTGGGCAGTTTTACGCTTACGCCCTGGTGCTTTACAGAAACTATATTGTTGCTTATGGCGGTAATGTTTTTTTCAACAACGCTCACTTTGCCAGTTGTGTTTACCGTTAGTTTTTCTACTTTGATGCTGCTGTAGCCTTCAACCATTTTTTTGATGGCATTTAT
>CAYRRL010000216.1:0-5671 GCA_964426665.1 uncultured Ferruginibacter sp.
GCAAATTTTGAATGATATGAAACGGTTGAAAAAGAAATATGGTATTGTTACAGCCTGCGTTGGCGGCGGGCAAGGTATTGCAGGGATTATTGAGAATATTGATTAAGGCACTAGCTTTTCATTGTTATAAGGCGGTAATTTTTACCGCTTTTTTATTTCCCTGAGAGTTGGATAAAGAAGTTAATTTTACAACCATTAAATGACTAGTTATGCAGAAGGAAACGAAAAGGCAAAAGCAAGTTGCAGGCTTAATAAATGAAGAACTCAACGACATTTTCCGCAGGATGGGGCTGAATATGGTTGATGGCGGGATGGTTTCTATTGCTGCTGTAAAAATTACGCCTGATTTATTTGAAGGCAGGGTTTACCTCAGCATGTTCCAGGTGAAGGACACTCAGGCTGTACTGCATAAGTTTGAGGAAAAGTATAAAGAGATAAGGAATGAATTGGGCAAAAGAGTACGCCACCAGTTAAGAAGCGTTCCAGAACTGAAGTTTTATATTGATGATACGCTGGATTATGTTTTTAAAATGGAAGAGCTATTAGATAAGATTAAGAAGGAAGATGAGGCAAAGAAATAAAAACCGTTTCTCGTTAAGGCGTTTCCCGATAGTCGTTCCTCGTTTTATAAATTTAGAGTGTTTAGGCTTTAATTGAAGTTTCTGAATACCAAAAAAGAGAAACGGCTCAACGAGAAACAAGAAACTGAACTATGTATTTAACCTTCGCCTGGCGATACTTTAAAGCAAAAAAATCTGCCAATGCTATCAACATCATTGCATGGGTTACTGTGGGCGTAATTGCTTTTGCCACTGCCTGCCAAATTTTAGTACTGAGTGTGTTCAATGGTTTTGAAGGGCTGGTGAAATCACTGTACGGCGCTTTTTATACCGACTTAAAAATTACTCCTGCCAAAGGCAAAACATTTTTATTAACGCCGCAACAAATTGAATCTATCAAAAAAACTGATGGCGTTAATGGCATTTCGCTAATAGCGGAAGAAAAAGCATTGCTGCAAAACAATGGCAATGAAGAAAACCAGCAAACAACCATTGTGCTTAAAGGCGTGGATGATAACTATAAAAACATTACCGGCGTGGCCGCTAAAACTGTTATTGGCAAATTTAATGTTGGCGATGCAGAAAACCCCGGGCTGGTGGTAGGCTATGGCATTCAAAATGCGGCAGGCATAAGTATTGACGAAAGGTTTGAGCCTTCAGAGCTTACTATCATCTTGCCAAAGAAAGGAAAAGTATCTGCTTCCAACCCAATGGAGTCCTTAAGCGAAGGCAATGCAAAAGCCAGTGGCGTATTTGCCATTCAGCAGGATTTCGACAACAAATATGCCATTACTAATATTGCTTTTGTAAAACAGCAAATGGGTTTTGCAGAAAATGAGTTCAGCGCTGTGGAAATAAAACTCAACAATAATGCTGATGCTGCAATTGCACAACAGGCGCTGCAAAAAATGCTTGGCAACCTTTACACCATCCGCACAAAATACCAGCAAAACCAGAGCCTGTACAGCACCATGAAAATGGAGAAATGGTTTATTTATGCAGTACTTACCTTGATATTGCTTGTTGCCGCATTCAATATGATAAGCGCATTGACAATGCTTGTTCTGGAAAAACAAAAAGACATCACCATTTTGCAAAGCATGGGCGCAGCAAAAAAAATGGTGCTTAAAATATTTTTGAGCGAAGGCTTGTTGCTGGCTGGCATTGGCGCTGTGTCAGGGATTCTGTTGGCGCTTATCATTTGTTTTTTACAGGTAAAATTTAAACTGATAAAAATACAAGGCGGCTCTTTTTTAATTGATTACTTCCCGGTGAAATTGGAATTGATGGATTTTATTTTGGTGGCTTCAACTGTGGCAGCGATTGCGTTTCTGGCTTCCTGGTTCCCGGCTCGCAAAGCAGCCAGCCAGGCAATTGAGCTTCGTTAAAACCTTGGCGGGCATTCAAAGTAGCGCCTCTTCTCCTCTGGCCTTCTGCCAATAACGGTAATTGACAATTCAAAACTATTGGTAAAGACTATTGACCTTCCCAGGGAGGAGCTTGTAGCATCGTAGCTTAACCCCATCTGCACCTTGCTGAACTGTATTCCTGCATAAGGGATGAATGCGTCTTTATACCGGTAGCTGATGCCGCCCAGCAAATACACTTCTTCCTTTGTAGTTGGCTTGCGTACAAAAAAGCCAAACGTCCTTTCTTCTGCATTGCCCTGGCGCATATAAATAAAATGCGGCGTAATAGAGGTGCCATTCTCCATTTTGATTCTTGCACCGCCATGGTATGTGTAGCGGTAAGGCAATTTCTTTTTTTCGCCTGCTACCAAAAAAGGGTCTTCCGGCCGTGTAAGGTGGTTCATAGAAAACCCGCCAAATACATTTACCATTTTGTCTGGCCGGTCGTCTGCATAAGCGATGCCTGCTGCATTGTCAACGGCAGAAGCGGATGACTTGCTGAATATTTCACTGGTAGGCAGGGTTGGGTCTCCATTAATATGCAGGCCCGGTGCCCATTGGTCGCCAAACCGCAGTTTTGAAATATCAAACCTGCGGTTGATAAAGCCCAGCTGCAAGCCAAATATCACACGCTGGTAACCTTCTTCGTCAAAGTGGAGGCCCTGGTATGAAACAGACACAGAGCCCTGCGTATAGCGGTAACCGCCATCCCCGGCAGTTTGCTGAAAAACATTCAGCCCGATATTAAGGCCGGAAAATGTAGTCATGTCAAGCGATATGCCTGCAGTGGAATAAGGCTTGCCCACGCTCAGCCATTGGTTTTTATAAATCGCCGTGGCCCTGTAGTCGCCGCCAATCACGCCGGTAAAAGCTGGGTTCAAATACAATGGGTAAGCATAATATTGGGAAAAATGCGGGTCTACCTGAGCATTCGTTTTTTCAACATGCAGCAGCATTGACAAAGCAATCAATATATAGGTACAGCAACGCATTTTTATCGTATCAAATTTAAGAAGCCCTTGTCGGTCAATTTAGAGCCGTTGTACATTTCGGCAAACACTACATACGCATACACGCCCACAGGCTGGGGCACGCCTTTAAACTTGCCATCCCAGCCTTTTTTAATATCGGTAGTTTCATATATCAACTGGCCCCATTGGTTATAAATCCTCAACACACCCTGCTTAATAGTGGTGCCATAAGCGCTGAACCAATCATTGTTGCCGTCTCCATTTGGCGTAAATGCATTTGGCATCCAGAAATCAGTGGGTTTCTTCACATCAAGGAAGAAGACAACCCTTGCCAAACATCCGTTGCTTGATTGGGCAGTGATTAATATTTGCAGGCTGCTGTCGGCAACAAATTGCTGCGATACCGCATTTTGAGATGGGAACATACCCGCCGGCTCCCATGCAATAACAGTATAAGGCGTTGTTGAATTGGTATTGATGGTAACAGCATCACCTTCAAAGCATGGGTTGGGTTGCGATGATACAGACAAACCAAACGGTTCATGTGTCACATCAAGCCTTGTTATGATTTTCACACTATCGCAGCCGCCGCTACCCTGTATTGTTTCTTGCAATACAGTTGACGAAGTATAGTTTACGCCTTTGTACAAAATACTGTCGCAGCCTTTAATAGTGGCGTTTTGGACAACAGGCGCCACTACTGTCAATTGCAATGTTGCTACAGAGTCGCAGCCAACATGGCTAACCAATGTGATGGTATAAGTGCCCGGCGAACTGTATGAAATATCGTTCCATACATAAGGCATCTGGGCATCGCACACTTTTATTTCAGTAACGCTTGTGAAAATATCATTAACGGTAAGATTAAGTGTGGCAGTAGAATCGCAGCCGGCTGCATTGGTGGTATGGTAAACATAAGTGCCGCTTGTTGTATATGAGTTGCCGTTCCATACATAAGGCAGGCTGTTGCTGCAAATGCTTACAATCATGGCATTGCTGCTTGTTGCATTCAATACAGTAAGCACTAATATAGCAGTTGAGTCGCAACCGGCTGCATTGGTGGTATGATAGGTATATGAGCCGCTTGCGTTGTAGTTAGTGCCGTTCCAGGAATATGGCAATGATGCAGCGCATACACTTACATTGGTAGTGCTTGAAGTTTCGTTTAAAACAGTAAGGTTCAATGTAGCTGCAGAATCGCAACCGGCTGCATTGGTGGTATGGTAAATATAAGTGCCGGTAGCGCCGTAACTATTGCCGTTCCAGTTGTATGGCAATGTTGCAGCACACACAGTTATATTAGTTGTGCTGGCAGTTGCATTTGATACAGCAAGGTTGAGTGTGGCTGTAGAATCGCAACCGGCTGCTGTTGTTGTTTGATAAACATAAGAGCCGGCGCTGTTATAAGAATTGCCATTCCACGAATATGGCAACAATGCAGCACAAATACTGATATTAGTTGTGCTGGCCAGGTTGGGATTGACAGTAAGATTAAGTGTTGCAAAAGAATCGCAGCACTATGAATTTGCAAATGTTATATTGTATGAAACGGCTGCATTGAAGCTGTTCCCATTCCATGCATAGGGCAATTGCGCCGGGCAAACCGTAATATTTGTTGTGCTGGCAGTTTGGTTGAATACAACAAGGTTTAATGTAGCCGCAGAATCACAACCAGCTGCATTTGTTGTATGATAAACATAAGAACCGCCAGCATTATAAGTGTTTCCATTCCATGAATATGGAAGAGCGGCCGCACAAATATTTACATTAGTTACAGAGTTTGTTTCATTTAATACTGTAAGATTCAGTGTGGCAACAGAATCGCAACCAGCTGCATTTACTAATGTTACACTGTATGAACCTCCAGCATTATAATTATTCCCATTCCAGCTATATGGCATTAAAGCGGCACAAACAGCAATATTGGTTGTGCTTGTGCTTGCATTGTTTACTGTTAAATTAAGTGTTGCTATTGAGTCGCAACCAGCAGCGCTTACCAGGTTTACATTGTATGAACCGGCAGCATTATAATTATTCCCATTCCAGCTATATGGCAATTGGGTATTGCAAATGGCAACATCTGTTGTACTGGTTACTGTGTTGCTCACAGCAAGGTTAAGCGTGGCAATTGAATCACAGCCTGCAATATTCACAAGCGTTACGCTATATGTTCCAGCGCTAGTATAAGTATTGCCATTCCAGAAATATGGAAGCTGTGCAGGGCAAATGGTTATATCTGCCGTGCTGGTTACAACAACGCTCACGGTTAAGTTGAGTGTTGCAACAGAATCGCAGCCATTTGAATTTGCCAATGTTACATTATATGAACCGGCAGCATTGTAACTGTTCCCGTTCCATGAGTACGGCAACTGCACAGGGCAAATATTGATATTGGTTATGCTTGTTGTTACATTGTTTACAACAAGGTTAAGCGTGGCAATAGAATCACAACCACCGGCACTTACTAAGGTTACATTGTATGAGCCAGCAGCATTGTAACTATTGCCATTCCAGCTGTATGGTAATTGCGTATTGCAAATGCTGGCAATAGTATTGCTTGTTACAGCATTATTCACAACAAGGTTAAGTGTTGCAACAGAATCGCAACCGCTGGCGCTTACTAACGTTACATTATAAGAACCGGCAGCATTGTAGCTGTTGCCATTCCAGCTGTATGGCAATTGTGTGTTGCAAATGGTTATATCTGTGGTGCTCGTTACAGCATTGTTTA
>CAYRRL010000217.1:0-5671 GCA_964426665.1 uncultured Ferruginibacter sp.
AGAAAAATTTTGAAACAGACGTTACCAGCACTTTTGACTTTGATGCCAACCAAAGCCTGAGCCAGATAGAGAGCGCCAGGAATGACGAGATAATCAAAAACATAGTGGACGCAGCATTCAATAAAATATTTTCTAACTGGTAGCAAAAATGTATTCTTTGTTTTATAAACCATAGTTTTGAGCGATGGAAAAATACGGGCAGCTTTTTGAATCGGTTTTTAAAAGGAAGCTTACTGATGAAAATGCAGTGGGCTATCTTGAGAATATTACAAAAGAGCACCCTTACTTTTCTGTAGCGCAATTTTACCTGCTGCGCCTGCTTGAAAAAGATACGAATGGCTACAAAAAACAAGCAAGGAAAACGGTTGCCCTTTTCAACAACAGCCACTGGCTCAATTTTCAATTGATTGAAGCAGGCTACAATACCGGGGTTGCAGAAACAATTGTGCAAAGCCCCATTCTGGAACCGGCTCCAGAAAATTTTTCAAATAAAACTTTAACAGAAGAAAAAATAATTGAAGCGCCATTTGCCGCAATGCAGCCACTGCCTGCAGAAAAAGCAATTGAAACCGAAACAGAACAAACCAGCGCCTCCCCTGAAATAGAAGCAGCAGCAACGGGAACAATAGTAGAAGAAACAGAAAATAAAACAACGGTTGATACAAATGAACCTGTAGAAACTAATGCTGCAGAACCTGCCATTACAGAACCAATAGCGGAGCAAAGCATCCCCGCTCTGGAAACAGAAACAGCACCGTCAGGAATAACCGTTGAAAAAATTGTGGCAGAAGAAAATGAAAAAACAACGGAGGTGCCACCTGCTGAAGAAAAAATTGAGCCTATAGAAGAAACCGAAAATAAGGCCGCAGCGGAAACAATTGAACCAGCAGCAACAGACATTGCCGGGCCTGAAGAAGCACCACAAGAAGAAATAAAACCACGGCAGGAACCTGTTGCAACAAATGAGCCGCTGCTTTTTGAGCCGTTGCATACCACGGATTATTTTGCCAGTGTGGGCATCAGGCTAAGCGAAGAAGAAAAAACATCGGGCAAGCTTGGCAAGCAGCTAAAGAGCTTTACTGAATGGCTGAAGACGATGAAGAAAGTGCATGCAACGCAACTTTCAGGCGCCACAGCACCAGCAGAAGTTGAGGCGGCGGGCAATGAAAGCCAAATACAGAAACTGGCAGAAAAATCGAACCGGGAAAACGAAGTGCTTACAGAAGCGATGGCAGAAGTGCTGCAGCAGCAGGGAAGGCATGAAAAAGCAGTGGAAATACTGGAAAAATTAAGTTTGCTCAATCCCTCTAAAAGCGCTTACTTTGCCGCCAAAATTAACCAGATAAAAGAAAAGTGATATGTTGTTATTTGCAATTTTAGTAATCCTTATAGCTGTAATATTAGGCTTGATAGTATTGGTGCAAAACCCCAAAGGCGGCGGGCTTGCAGGCACATTTGGCGGCGTGGGCAACCAGTTAATGGGCGTAAAGCAAACAACCGATGTGCTGGAAAAAGGCACGTGGATATTTGCCGGCCTTATGGCTGTGCTTTGCATCCTTTCACCATTGTTTATACCTAAAAGCGGTGTTGGCGCTTCTAAAAATTCTGAGCTCATTGAAAAAGCCTCCTCAACAGCGCCTTCAAAGCCGGCAGCTACGCAAACGCCATTGCCCGGCACTGCCCCTGTAACAGACTCAAACAAATAAACAAAACAGGTTTTTAAAAATAATACAGCCCTGCACCAGCAGGGCTTTTTTTGCATTTGCCTTTTTTAAAAAATGCCCTTTGCAGATACCCTGAAAAAAAATTTAAAAAAAGTTTGCATATTCCAAAACTAACGCTGATATTGCAGCCATAGGAATCAACATTTCATGTTGGTTGTTTTAAGGGTTAAAGAAGTTCCCTCCTGTTCTCAGGAGGGAATTGTTTTTTATGCCTTGTATAAATTAATTGCAAAGAGGGTATTACCGGTTCAATTGGGAGCAAGCCTGCGATGATGCTGCTCTTTTGCCCAGTATCACTATAAAGCCGGTAAAAATGAAAGCTGCGCCCACATCAATGGTATAATGTGCGTGCTGGAACAATACCATGGCGCCAACTAAGATAGCCGCAGCATAACCCAGCCACCTGTCTGTTTGTTTTTCAAAACAAAGCGCCAGCATCAGCATATTGGAAGTATGGCCAGAAAAGAACAAATCCTTTGTAATAAAAACATTCCTGCCGCCATAAGTTAGGCTTGTCAATGGGTCTTTAATAGCAATGATAGTGGCTGGCGGGTCGAGCGGCGTAAGATAGATAGAAAGCATTCGTGCCAGGCTGAGAAAACAAAGGCAATAAATTGCATTGATAAAAATGCGTGGGTTAGTAAAACAGCGGCATATAAACAGCAGCGTGGTTGACCACATAACAATAAAAATTGGTATTGACATATCAACCGGCCCAATGTGCCTGAGCAGCACATCATTTAAAACAACTCCTTTCCTTGCCTCGATAAAAGCAAAAAAATGAGGGAAAAACATAAGGATGCCCGCAAGCATGGCCACGCCAATAATAAGCCTGCCCCTGAAAGATGCATTGGCAAGCGCCCTGCCCCAGTTGGTTGCCTTGTTTGCTGCCTTGTTAGTAGTTTGCTGCACGGGCGCAAATGTAGTTTATCAAGAGCGGATTTTCAATGCCGCACCTGTATTACAGATGCGGCAATGGGTTAATTAAGGTTAATGGAACTTGTTGTCCACTTTTACAGGCGTGCAGTGCTCGCTCAGTATTTGCACTTTATTGTTGTTTGATTTGATAATGGTAATACTGCAGCGCTGGTCTTCGTCAAAGGGCACGCCACGGTAAACGCCCCTGCCCTCCCAACGGGTGCTTACTATCGCAGTGTTTTCGTACAGGGTGGCCTGCACGGCATGGCGCCTTACATAATCCAATTTGTATTCATCGCTGCCGGCTGTTTGCACCACGCCATCCCTGCTGAATACCCCGCCGCTTTGCGTAAAATAAATATAGGCAGGCGCCAAAACAGAATCCACTGTTTTTAAATCCTTCTTCTTCCATGCTTCGTCAAAGCGGTTAATAACATCAATGGCTTCCTGTTCGGTAAGCAATTTGTTTTTGCGGCATGAGCACAACAATGCGGCTGAAAAAAGGAACAGCAGGGTTTTTCTTCTCATGCTGCAAATATAATTATGGAAGCAAAAAATACTGGCAGTTTTGTTTTGTAAAAGCTGGCGCTGAAACCAGTATAGTGTGTTGCAGGTGTTTGCTGAGGGTTCCTTAAACTAACTGTGGAATATTTAATCCTCCTTTCGCTTTCCCACCAAAGTAATTGAAGGGCTTAAACGATGGCTTGCAAACTGTACAAGCCAATTAGCAAAAGCTGGCAAGCTACTTTTAAAGCCGCCTTCAAATTCATTGTACAACCCGTCATAAAAACCAACTGTAAAACCAGCCGATGAATAAATGCTTCTGTATTCATCAAAACTCAATACCCTTTCAGTCCAGCTTCCTGTTATTGGGTCGCAGGTGTTGGTAGGGTGTGCAATTAGCTGTGGCAATATTTTTTCCGTAAGGTATTTTTCAACAGCAGCTTCAATATCTTTTTTTTGCAAGCCACGGCTTAGTGTTGCCAGCTTGTTAATCTCTTCCTGGCTCAATTTCCCTTCTGCGTACTCTTTAATTATTTTTTTTCTCATTGATAAAAAAGAACCATGTGCTGTTTCGCCAAATAAAGCATGGTCACCCGGCTGGCCGCCTTCATATTCATCTTTCAACTGCATTTTTTTCAACTTCCGCACTTTAAAATAATTGGCCGGGTTGCTGGCTGTGTTCATCACAGTAACCATTGCAGGGTTTATTTCGCTTACCGATTTAAAAAAAATTTCAAGGTTGTAGATATGTTCAAGCACATCTGTGCTGGCAACAGCATCTGGCTTATGTGCAAAAGAATAATCTTTAACTGCTTCAATGCCCCCATCAATAAACCCGTCTGGCGATACGCCAATTGCAACTGACAATTTCTTTGCCGCATCAATAAAAACCGGGCTGATATCATTAATGTACACTTTGCCAAAGCCACAATGTTTTGCCAGCAAACCAAGCAAGCCGTTGCCAGCGCCATAATCTATAAGGCAAATATTTTCTTTAGCCTTTGGGCAGTTAGCCAATACCAAGCCAAGCACATGGGCATACAACCTTATGTAAAATTTTTTATGGCCAATGATATGCTGCAGGTAGCGCAGGGCGTATGGCGAAATACCAAGCCCGGCTGTATCTATCCCAGCCAACAGGTTTTCAAAATCCCCCAGGCCTGTATTTGATATTTTTGCTGTTGCCATTGAATGCAAGTTTACACAAATAAACCCAGCCTTTTTCAGTTGCAAAATACCATAGCCCGTTTACAACAACAATATTACATTTGCTGATAAAGCTTTACTGGTAACTGCATCCATCTTCGCCACATGCTGAAAAAAATATTCTTTCATCCATTTGTTTTTTTCCCTATTGCAGCAATGGTTGTATTGTGGCCAATAAGCACCTGTTTCTTTACAGTAAAAAATGATGCGCTCACTTACTATTACCCTGTACGGGCTTTAATAAGCGATGCATTGAACAACGGCGAATTGCCTTTGTGGTCGCCTTTTATAAATTTCGGTTACCCCATTCATGCAGATATGCAAAGCGGGGCATGGAGCCCGGTGGTTTGGCTGTTCGGCTTCCTTACAAAATTTTCTTTAGCTGGTTTTCATGCAGAATTGCTTTTTTATTTTTCATTGGCAGGCATTGGTTTTTATTATTTGTGCAGGCACTATGCTTATAGCGCAACAGCAGCCATCATATTTGGGATGGCCTACCAGTTCAGCGGTTTTATGATTGACAGCGTGCAGTTTTATGCCTGCATCAGCAGTGCCTGCTGGCTGCCATTTGTTTTTCTGTTTTATAAAAAAATGGTGGGTGAGGGGAAATTGATTAATACTTTGCTCGCTGGTTTTTTCCTGTACTTATTATTTACGGGGGGCTATCCGTCCCTGTTTATTGTAACAGCATACTTGCTGGCAGCACATTTTATTTCTTCATTTTTTACTAATAAAGACAAGGCTGTATTTATTAAAAAACAAGTATTGCCATTAACAGCAATGAGTGCTGTATTCCTGTTGTTAAGCCTGCCTGCCATTATTTCGTTTTTGCAATTCCTGCCAAATATTGACAGGGGCAAAAGCCAGCCACTTTCGTTTGTGCTTGAAAACTCTATGCCACCTGCAGCAATGTTTTCCTTCATTAGCCCTTTTGCAACAACAGCCACAAGCACATGGCTCGATACTGACCCGTTGATGAGAAATGTATATGTTGGTTTTATTCCGCTGATATTTATTACTTATGGCATAATAAAGAGGCTGGTAAAAATAAAAGGGGAAGCAAGGTTTTTTCTTGCCGCAGCATTGGTGATGTGCGGTTTGGCATTTGGCAAATTTTTCTTTTTGCGCCAGGCTGCTTATTATGTATTGCCATTGATGGACACTTTCAGGCACCCGGCAATACTGAGGCTGTTTGCTGTTTTCTTTTTATTGTTGTTTGGCGCATATTCCTTTAATAAATGGGAGTCAAGTAGAAATGAAGGCGAAAAGAAAGAAGTAAAAAGGCTACAATTTTCCAAAAAATCATAGATCTATTTACG
>CAYRRL010000218.1:0-5371 GCA_964426665.1 uncultured Ferruginibacter sp.
TAAGATTATCCGGGTCGCCTGGTTGACCGTAGCATCTCATGATCTCTGCCGTGGTAAGCAGCCTGCCTTTTGTTGCAGCACCTATCGTAACGGCAAGAGGCGCATCAGGGGCTAGTTTCTTAAAAATCTCCTCATCCACAGAGAGCCTTGCCCGGCCAACGGCAGCACCTAAAGCGCCTAAAATGTTTTTAATACTCATGAATTTTCGTGTTTGACAAATGGAGTAAAAGAAATATCCAGATAGTATTCTTCGTCTGTGTAATTGTTATATCTGCCGCCACGGTTAAGATCAATATGATACGTCATTCTTCCGCCAGGCAAAGCCGAACCATTATAATCTTCAATTCTTGCGTAATGAACTCCTTTCAACCAATGTTCCATTCTGCTTAACAGAGCATAATGGCTTAATGGTTCATCAACCCAAGGGATTGCAACAAGGTCAAAATCTCTGTTAAAACTCCCATGAGCAATAAGGTTATAGCCGCAATCTTTTGCAATCTCTTGTAGCTTTTCAAGGCAACAAGCATAGAAGTGTGGCTTTGCCTTAACTGGTTTATCGCTCATAAAATTGTATTAACAGGTTTATGCCAACTATCAGCAACAGCAATACGATAAACTTCACCTTGCCGCTGTTACGGCCGAATGTGCCGTTCCAAAATCTTCCGTCTGCATCATTCAGGCCGAGGTAAAAAAAGGATCTCTTAGGGCTTCTCGTTACGTTGAGTGCAGGATCAAATAATAGCCATATCCACAGGGCAGAAAGGCCACCAGCTGCGGCCATCATCCACCAGTTTTTATACATAGCAATACAGGCGGCAGCACAGTAGAAAAACTTTGTCCAGGTATTGTAGCGGTGAAACCTTGCCATCTGTTTATTAGCAAGGCCGTAATGCTCAAACTGCGACACCGCCGGTGCATCATGCTTTGCCAGGCTAATGGCAAACTGAATGGCTAATATTTGGATTAGCCAGATCATTTATAACAGTTATACGGGCCCCAGGTAATGTGGCATCCATTTGTCAGGCTATCCCATATTGGTTTTGTGCTGCCTGTTTCTTTCATAGCTTTTTCATATTGCTGCTTTGGCACAAACTTGTAATTGTTCCACATAATAGATGCCGCCTGCCATTTGAATGAAGTAATACACAATGCCCCTATCACAAATAGAATGGCGCCGAGTGCTTTCGGGTCAAGTTTGGGAAACCATTTTGCATCTGTTGCTGCACCGTAAATGCCTGCTACTAATAAAGCCAGCAGGATCACTCCAATAATATTCCAGATAGTATGATCACCACGAAGGCTGGCCATGTGATTAGCCTGTCCCCATGTCGGTTTTAGCCCTACTGTTTCCAGGATCACCGGTGCAGGATCTTTACCCGGGCCTTGCGGCTCCCAGCCCACTTGCTGAGAATCGGTAGCATAAATTTTGTTGTCTGGCTTATTGGTGCCGCAGGCTGTAAGAAGTACAGCCATCAATGTGAAGAAGATTAATTTTTTCATTGTCTTACTTTTTTAGTGATTGTAAAATTGCTGCCCGCATACCCAAGCAGCTTAAAGAATATTACTGCACCACCGGCGACTATTATAAGCGTCCACAATCCGAGGCCGGGTGTTGATACGTCTTTTTTTTTCTCCAGGTTATCAATTCTCTTATTGGTGCTGTCGGTTGTTGCTTTGATGAGCAATGCCAGCTGGTAGAACCATGTACTATCCTTGCTGTTTACTTCCTGCTCTATTTTACCAGTGCCCCCCTCGTATATTACCCTGGCTGGTGCCGGGTAAATATTGTTTACAGTAACATTGGAGTCTATCTTCGGCATATTCTCCAGGATAACCCGCCACCATTCGTAATCTTCTTTGCTTTTGTTATTGGTGGTATTAACAGATCCAGCTGAAGTGCTGTCTTTTTTTTCAGTCTGGGTTTTGGCCACAATAGTAGAATCGCTGCGCTGGCGGGAGAAGAATTTTTCAATACTGCAGCCGGAGGAAAATACTGCCACAATAATGGCTAGTAGCACTATCATCAAAACATATACTAATTTGAAGTTTACCTTCATGATGCCGGTTTTGTTGTTGTTTTCTCCTCTGCCTGTTTTTTCTCCAGCTCCTCCGCTGCTTTTACTACCTGGTTATTTTCAATTCCGAACTTCAAAATCTTCAGGCCGGGGCGATACACATATTTTGCAATGATGCTTTTCTGATCTATCTCGTAAAGGTTTTCGAGAATGGAAGTAAACTCGATGTAAATAATAAAGAGCATCAGCCAGCCGCCAATCTCCTTGAGTGTATTGGCGTACTCAGGTATGTTCTTACTTCCAATCCAGATTACCAGTACAGGCACGATATACTGCATCAGCTTTACCACTGTTTTGCGATACCCATGGCTGGTGCGGGCCTTTTTCTGCATTTTGGCTTTGATAATGCCGGTAACGAAGTCGATGCCAATGGCAGCAACCAGTACATAGAAGAGCTTGAATGTGGGGATAGTCATAATGTCGATAAACAGGAGTATGCCACCCCAGAAGATTTTTGCCATTGGAAAAAGTGTTTTAGTTATCATTGTGTTCAGTTTATCATTTGCGTTTGAAACCACCCCCTTGCCTCCATCTCTGCCCTTGTCGAGTTTTATTGAGCTATAACCCTGCCGCTTCCGGCATTATACAAATAGGCTATCTCATTGGTTGATAAAGCTCTTTTCCACAATCCAATCTCATCGGCCTTTCCGTTGTAATAAAGAGAACCATTATCTGCACCAATTCTAAAGTCTGCTGTTCCGCTATAAACTGAAGTAACACCGGCTGTTGTGGCCACTCCATTATCTAAAGACATACTAAGTGTTGCCCCGTTCCAAGTGACACAAACAAAAACCCAGCTTCCTGAAGTATGCGACCTGCTTAGTGAAGCGGTTACACCTGTGCCATCTGTTGAATAGATAAATTTTATAGCACCTTCGGCCTGATCCCAGTATAATTCCCACTCCCGTTGATTGCCCGTAGTATTCCACTTGCTCGCCATAATCTGGTATGTACCGTTATTAGTAATATTAAACCAACCGGCCAAACTCCATCCGGTACTTGCGTCCATAGAAAATAAAGGATGGTCAGCTCTTGATAAATATTCAGATGATGCAGATGTAAACAATGTGGCATTATCCAGTTTACCCGTTGTACTTGTTGCCCCCGTCCTTGTTAAGTCAAAACCATTTATTGAACTGTCTTTTAAATTTCCGCTTGTTTCTTCCATTCTGTAATAAGCAACTAAGCCATAAGAAGGAATACCAACCGGCAATAAACCTTCAAAAGCATCACCCCTGCGAACACCTGCCAGTTTATTATTGCTCAAAATCTTGTACCCCTGGTAATTACTAAACGTAAAACTTCTTATCTGGTAATTACTGTCAATTGTCACAAATGCCCTTGTTGTGTCAATCACAGTACTATCATAGGTGTGGTAAACATTGGCCGCCGTTATATCCTGAATTTCACCACCGCTTACCTTTAATGGATGCCTTACGTTTCTGGTATAAAGCCCGTTGATTTGTAAATGAGCTGTTTTGCCTCCCGCATTTTCGTACAATGGAGCATCCAGAACAGCCGCCGTCATGTGCAGTTTATTGTTTTCCAGATTTACATTTCTCACATAACCTTTCTTCTTTATAAATGAAGCAATAGCAGAACCAGAAGTGTACCGGCTGTAAAAGTTTTTAACTGTCAGATTCATTATAGTGCTTCCAGTGTCAATAGTTATGGGAGATGTACCTAAACCGCTTGACCTGTTTATCCTGTCTAATATGATATTATCAGCATCCAGATTGATAAATACATTTACATTGATATTCTCTAAAACCAATGTTCCTACATTACCGTATTGTGTAGAACTGCCATAAAGAGAACCCCAACCCTGCACATAATTATCTATAATCATTTGCGGGGTAGTGTTTACGGCTGTCACATTTTTTATAGTGACATTATCAACCCTTTCACTACCTGTTAAAACCCTGACAGCAAAATTGCCTTCGCAATGAACGCCATCAACATAAACATTCTTTATTTCGCCATACACACTTGCAGGGTCGTAGGCTTCCTGACCGGGGCCATTATTGGGTGCGGGGAATGTAGGATAAAAAATATCATTGGAGCAAATACTGAGTAAATCATCACCGGTTTTACCACTTACATTTTTTACAAATAGTTGCTCGCCAACAAGGAACTTAAAACCGTCTGTATTTGTTGTGGCTGAATTAGTGGTAATACTCATATTTTCAAATACCACATTCTTAAACTTAGAAAAGAAGCTGCCAAAACTCATCTGGTTTAGCAGTTGCATATCTCTAAAGATGATATTTTTCACGCCTGCAAACCTGAATCCTACTGTCCAGCCCTCCATTGTTTCCTTAATTTGTTGGGCTACACCGCCACGCCACCCGTTTAAATTCCAGATGCCACCCTGAATAATAATATTACTATCTACAATTACCGAATCTCTGTTATAATTAACCACAAATGGCTTGTCCGAATCATCCCTTTGGATGAATCCCATACCGGGTAAACAAAGAATATATGTATTACTTCTTACCTTTAATTGTGTGGCTGAAAATTTACCATCAACGACAACCATAATAGGCCCGTTCTGTGCAGAATCCAATACTGCCTGAATAGCCGAAGTGTTATCTGTGCCAAATGTGCTGCTCTCTAAAGCAAGTGACGCATCGGTAACACAGCCCCACTTTGTTAAATAAAACACCCTGCCTGATAATAAAGAAGTGCCGCCACCACTGCCAATGCTATCGGTAAATTGAGTAGTCCATTGTCCATTTTTTTGTGCCTGAACATTTAAGCCAACCCTTCTTAATGAATCAATGTAATTAGTACTTATAGTCCCCCTCACCGCCGGGAATAGTGTTGCGGTGTCGGCTTTGGCGGTGAGGCCGTTTGTGTTACTGGTGCTGTCCCACAGTATGCCATAACCGCCAAACAGCGTTTTCACATTATTCGTACCCGGTACTGCTAACCGGTAGCCAGTACCGATGTTGGAGTTGGGAGAGCCGCCAGAACTATCTTTTATTTTATATGTATTACCATTTTTTAAAAAGAAAATACTATCTACCCCTAATACCCGCCAGATAGAATCTACACCTGAGCTGGTATTAATGTCTGACCATGCTACCCCGTTGTAAAAATTATACCTGGCCGTGGTGGTATTATAAATAAACAACCCGGCTGCCGGGCTGCTGATGCCATCCCGCTGGGTGGTAGTAAGCCTGGGCGGTAAAAACCCTTTATTGGCACCACTGGTGGGGCCTACTTCCAGGTAAGCTGAAGGAGCTGTGGTGCGTACTGTACCTACCCCAATATTGGCCTGCTGGGTAAAG
>CAYRRL010000218.1:5381-5666 GCA_964426665.1 uncultured Ferruginibacter sp.
GTACGTACTGGGCCATACCCTTCGACAAGCTGAGGGTGACAAGGAGTAAAGTGATAAGTAGTTTAACTGAACGCATATACTTCTATTATTTCTTCATGGCGAACGGCGCCAATAAAATTTGCTGTATTACTTGCCAGGGCTTTCTCTACCCTGCGCTGTATGGATCCTGTCCAGTTGATGGCGCCATCCATGTAATCAATCGGAAGGCTGATGCCATCTGCCAGGATGAGCACATACTTGTCTTTTATCAGGTTATTGATCAGGATGGTATCGCCATCATTCATA
>CAYRRL010000219.1:0-5656 GCA_964426665.1 uncultured Ferruginibacter sp.
TTAAAATCAAAATTATGAGGCAAAGTTTTTTGTTTATAGCTATTGTGTCCTTTTGCTGTTCCTGCAAAGCACAGCCTGCTGCTGAAAAATTAGCAAGCAACCCTGACAATAACAGTTTGCTATGGGAGGTAAGTGGCAAAGGGCTGAAAGAACCTTCTTATTTGTTTGGCACATTCCATTTAATGTGCAAGGGCGATATACTCATCAGCGAACAATTAAAAAAAGCAATCAATAATTCAGACAAGGTGTATATGGAGCTTGACATGGATGACCCATCAGTAATGCTGGGCGGGCTGCTGATGATGAATATGAAAGGCGGGAAAAAACTAAAAGACCTTTACACACCGGAGGAATATGAAAAACTGAGCAATTTTTTTAAAGACAGCCTGCACATGCCGATTGGTTTTATGGAACATACCAAGCCTTATTTTTTAGTGGCGATGCTGTACCCCAAAATGATGCCCTGCAAAAACGTAAGCGGCGTAGAAGAACAATTGATGAAACTGGCAAAGGCCGGGCAAAAAGAAATTAAGGGGCTTGAAACAATGCAGTTCCAGGCATCTGTATTTGACAGCATACCTTATGAGGAGCAGGCAAAAGAATTAATGAAAAGCATTGACAGCATTGATGTGTATGCAAAATATTTCGACACGATGGTGCATGTGTATAAAAGCCAGCAGTTGAATGACATGCAGGATTTATTTACCAAAAGTGAATACGGCATGGAAGAGCACCAGGATATATTGCTTGACAACCGTAATAAAAATTGGGTTGGGCAATTGAAAACTATTATGAAAGAAAAACCTGTGTTTGTTGCTGTAGGTGCCGGGCATTTAGTAGGGGAGAAAGGGCTGATTGCGTTGTTGAAGAAGGAGGGCTATACTTTGCGTCCGTTGGTGAATAAATAAATTTCATTTACCAAACACATAAAACACAACCAGCGAAAAGCCAAACCCAGTAAATGCCAGCACAGTAGTCATCACAGTCCACGAACGGAAGGTTTGTTTTTCTGTTAGCCCAAGGTATTGCTTGATAAGCCAGAAGCCGCCATCATTTACATGCGACAAAATAGTAGCGCCCGCTGCAATGCTGCTTACAATAGCAGCTAACTGCACCGGCGAAAAACTGCCGGCGCTTATAAACGGCACCGCAAGCCCGGCAGATGTTATCATAGCCACGGTGGCCGAGCCTTGCAGGATACGCATAATAGCAGCCGCCGCAAATGCAAACACAATCACAGGCAAGCCTGCCCCGGCCATTGTTTCTGCAATCATTTTTCCTGCGCCCGTATTCACCAGTATTTGCTTGAATGCGCCGCCTGCGCCAATCACCAAAATAACAGCGCCCACAGAAGACAATGATTTTGTGCTTAACTCAAACAATTCTTTTTTGCTAACGCCTCGGCGCAGCCCAAGCACATACCATGCAAGCAGGTTAGCAATTATCAATGCTGTGAAAGGATGGCCTATCAGTTCTGCAATATTTAAAACCCAGCTGTTTGTGATGGGGATGATGCCTGATCCCAAAAGGGTACTGATACAAATCAAGAGTATTGGCAATAATAAAATAGACAGGATAGTATTGATAGAAGGCAGGCTGGCAGGCGTTTCGTTACTGTCAAGTTCTGCCGGCGGCACAGCATGTATTTTTGAAGCAATGTATTTGCCAAACAACAGCCCGCTTATAAAAACTGTTGGCAGCCCGATTAAGAATGCAATGAAAATAACATGGCCAATATCTGCGCCTACGATTTTGGCTACGGCAATAGGCCCGGGGGTAGGGGGGATGAATGCGTGGCCAAAAGCAATACCGGCCAATAATGGTATTGCATACAACAGCAGCGAGTGCCCCGTTCTTTTTTGCACGGCATATATTACCGGCACCAGCAAAATAAAACCTACTTCAAAAAACACAGGAATTGCAACAATAAAGCCCGTGATGGCAAGCGACAGCGGCGCATTTTTTTCACCAAACTTTTTTATCAGGTGCATAGCAATGGCAACAGCGCCGCCGCTTTTTTCGAGCAAAGCGCCAAAGATGGCGCCAAGGCCAACAATAGGCGCAACAAAACCAAGCGTGCCGCCAACACCTTCCTGCATGGCAGCAATAATTTTTTCGCCGCCAAGCCCTGCAAACAGCCCGGTAACAATACAGGCAACCAACAGCGCAACAAATGCCGGCAACCTGAAATATAAAACCAGCAGCAACAAACAACCGATGCCTGCAAGCACACTTAAAAGTAGCTGGTAACCCATGCTGTTGTTATTTAGTGATTGCGTTAATAATTTTTTCAACAATAGCCTGTGGCGGCAGTGCAATATCAATTGCTATGGCTGCTGCAGGTTCTTCCAGCGCTTCAAACTGCGATTGTAATAATGAGGATGGCATATAATGCCCTTCTCTTTGTTTCATCCGTTGCAAAATAATTTCATAACTGCCTTTCAGAAAAACAAAATAACTGTTTGTTTCAATGCCTTTGCATAAATGCAGCCTGTATATTTCTTTTAATGCAGAACAGGCTAGTATGATACTGCTGTTTTTTATTTTTTTGCTTGCAAATTCATTCATGGTTGCAAGCCATGGTTTTCTGTCTTCATCCGTCAAGGGAACACCAGCTTTCATCTTGTCAATATTTTGTTGTGGGTGAAAACTGTCTGCATCATAAAAAGGCCAGCCTGTTTTTTCAGACAGCAATTTACCAATGGTGGTTTTGCCGCTGCCTGCCACGCCCATGATGATGACAAATTTGTTTTGCATTATTTCTTTCTGTCTTTAACAGGCACTACCAGTTTTAACCCACTCCATATTTCATCCACAGCACAAACTTTAATATCCACCAATCCATTTGCCAAAGCCAGTTGCCTGATTATATCTTCTGTTACATCTGTTGCAATCTTTGCTGCCTGCTTTGGCCATGACACCCATATCATGCCATCGGGCACAATTTCATCTTTAAGGCCTGCAATATCTTTTGCCAATTGTTTAGCCTCTTTAGTAAAATAATGGATGAAATTTTTCTTTTGTTTTTTATTGGCAACAATAGAAATATTATCTGGCCAATCAATAAATAAATCAAAATAATACCCGGGCTTGTTTGCAAGCCGTATGGCAAAGCCTTCTTTTAGCCCCAGCTTTTTGGCAAGCGGCGTACCTGAATAACCAGATGTTGGCATAGCGAATTTTTTAATAAAAACAACGAAACAACAAGAAACGGGAAACATTTACTTTGTCTTCCACATCCCGCTTTTCAAAAACCAGAAGGACAATAAAAATATCGTTGACCAATACACCAGTTCATTGCTCCATGCCATGGCAAGCGAAACATAATTAACCTTCATAAAATACCAGGAATAGGCAAGGTAAACTATGATGGCAACAATTTCGATTATGAGATTGGCCCTTGTTTTGCCGGTGCCGGTAACGCCGTTCAACCAAATATTGGCAATGCTCATAAACAGCAATGCTACTGACACAACCCTTAACACAGGGATTGCTTCAGCTACAAATATTTCGTTTTGCCCAAACATTTTAAAAAACTGGTAAGGGAAAATATTCACCAGCACGCAGGTAACACAGCAAAAAGCAACACTAAGCAGCATGATTTTAGTAATGGCAAAAATCACTTTGTCTTCTTTGCGCTGCCCCATCAGGTTGCTCACCATTGTATTAGTGGTGCCGGCAAATGCCCATACAAACACGCCCGTCAACCCAAAAATATTCCGCATGGTATTGCTGATGGCTTTTGCATTTTCATCATGCCTGCTTTCAATTAAAAAGAAAAACACCAGCCAGGTAGTTACGCTGATGACAAACTGCAATATCAAAGGCGTTGCAATCTTTACTATTTGCCTGCTTTTTTCTTTGTCATAAGCAAAACTGTGCAGGAGGCTGTATTGCTTTTTCAAGCCTGTTTTTGCCAACACAATAAGCACCGTTATAAAACCAACAGCTTCTGCAAGAACTGAGGCCACTGCAGCGCCATCAAAGCCCATTTTTGGAAACCCAAACTTGCCGAATATCAACAGGTAGTCAAATATGATATTCACGCCTGCTTCTATTAAAAAGCCAATAACGAGCAAACGGCTGTTAAGCGATGCCACCAAAAAAGCATTGCCCATTTGAAACAAATACAAAAAAGGGAGCCCCCAAATCCTTATTTTCAAAAAACTCATTTCCTGCGGGTAAGCTTTTGGGTCGGCCACCTGCTGGAAAATAAATGGGGCAATTATCCATGTAAATAAAACACCTGTTGCAGCAAGCTGCAGGCTGATGCGGATGCCCTGCGATAAAATAGTTTTAAAGGCACCCGTGTCGTCGCTGCCGGCATAGCGTGAAAAAACAGACTGCATGGCATTGTTGAGCCCGTGGCCGGCCACTGCAAAAATGAGGTAATAAACACCGGTAATGCCTGCATTGCCCAGCGCTTCTGCGCTATTATGCCCCAGGAATATGCTGTTGGTAAGCATATTTAGCTGCGGAATAAGTATTGCGAAAGTGACAGGCAGCGCAATAGACAGTATTTGCCTGTTGGTTACCTTTACTTTTAAATCTTTAATTGCTGCGCCACTTTCCATAAGTTTGCAAAAATATCTTTTTTCACCTGCTAAATATATCCTTTGAGCACTGTTTTTAAAATTGGCACAATCGAAAGCGTGAGTACAGAAGCCAGGCTGCTGATAGAAGTAAGCCAGGCAGGCCTTTCATTCGTTGTTATAGACAATGGCAATGAATGCGTGGCACTGTACAGCCGGCATTTTGCCAACGGCAACGGCATTGAAAGGGCAGCAAATGAATTAAAGCAACTGGTGGCCGATGAAACAATTTTGCAGGAGGATTTTAAAAGCACGGCTATTGTGTATGCCCACCCGCATTCTGTGATGGTGCCAAGCGGCATGCTGCCGGAGGAACATAAAAAAGATATGCTTGAACTGGTGCATGGCGATGTGAGCGACGCATTTATCAGGGCCGATTTTTTGTTCAGGCAATACATACATAATATTTACCCGGTGCCAAAGCAGGCAGATGCTGTGGTGTCTTATTTATTTTCTTCGCCGGTAAGCACACACTTGTATTCGCTGTTGCCCGATATGTACCCCGGGCCTGGGAACCGCCTGCACTGTATTTTCTACCCCTCGTCTTTAATAGCAATGCTGGTAAAGGAGGGCAACCTGCAGGCAACCCAAAGCTTTGCTTTTAAAACACCAGAAGATGCAGCGTATCATTTGCTGCAGTTTTGCGATGCATTTGAAATGGACACCAGCACTACAACAGTGCAGCTTAACGGCATGATTGAAAAATCTTCGAACCTGTATGCAGGGTTGTATAAATATTTCCTGAACATTGAGTTTGCAGCATTGCCGGATACATATTATTACCCTGAAGAAATTTACAGCTACCCGGCACATTATTTCAGCCACCTGTTTGCAGCAGCATCATGCGTATAATAAGCGGAATATATGGCGGGCGCAAAATTTCGCCGCCTTCTGAAATGCCCCATACACGGCCTACCACTGATATTGCTAAAGAAGGATTGTTCAATGTATTGCAGAATAATCTTGAATTTGAAGACCTGAAAACATTAGACTTGTTTGGCGGGACAGGCTGCATTAGTTACGAACTGGCGAGCAGGGGGGTGGGCGACCTCACAATTGTAGAG
>CAYRRL010000220.1:0-5647 GCA_964426665.1 uncultured Ferruginibacter sp.
ACAAAATACTATGCAACAAAATAAAAATGCCGCAAAAAATTTGCCTGAACAAAACCCTGCAGGCAACAAAAATGAGAGCAACAGCCAACAGGCCGCTGCGGTGCTTACCGCCAAAGAAACAAAGCAGCACAAAGCAGCAGTGGCAGAAGAAGTACACGAAACTTTTAAAGACGAAAACATGCCTTCGGAACTTTCCCTGGGCGATGATGGCCTGGAGGTTGGTGGGGAGGGCGGTTAGCTTTGCCCTTGGCCTGGTTCCCGGCACACAAATGAAAATGAAACATAAATCTATTTGCAATCCTGCGCTACAAACGTATATGAAGTATTATTTCATTAGCAGCTTAGCACACAACCCTGCCTGCAGATACCCAACTTTTTAAACCAGTGTTTAGTATCTTTGAAAACCTTCGCAGAATTGCATACTCAGGATTGATACGCATGAAAACTATAAAACATGAAAACAAAATGGCTGTTGCCCCGTTTGCTGCCGGGCTCAAAAGTTTTTTAAAAGCCAGCAGCCATACCCGTACAGCCTTCTTTTGTTTTGCCTGTATTCTTTTTTTTATGCTATTCAGTTTTTTTTGCACTGCACAAAACTGCCCGCCGAACATTGATTTTGAGAACGGTGATTTTACGGGCTGGCTTTGCCATACAGGGCATGTAAAGGCAGTGGGCACTGCAAACAAAATTTCTTTTGTGGCCCCAAGGGGGGCAATAGCAAACCGGCATACTATGTATGGCCCCGGTAGCCGTGAAACAGATTATTACGGGCACTTCCCCGTGCATTCTCCCAATGGCAGCGGCCATTCGGTTAAGCTGGGCAACAACAAAGGCGGGGGGCTTGCAGAAGGCCTCTCATACGAGTTTACCATACCTGCTAACCAAAACTCGTATGTGCTTACATATAATTATGCTGTTGTTTTTCAGGCGCCCGACCATCAGGAGAACGAACAGCCAAGAATGGAAGCCGAAATAACCAACATGACAGACAGCACTGTTATTGATTGCGCCTCTTTTACTTTTATAGCAGTGGGCACAACACTTACCGGCTTTGAACTTTCAGACAGGCGGGACACAGCAGATGTACTGTTTAAAAACTGGACCAAAGTATCAGTTAACCTTACAGGGCTTGCCGGGAAAAAAATCAGGCTTTTTTTTAAAACAGCCGATTGCACTTTCAAAGCGCATTTTGGTTATGCGTATATTGATGTGAACTCCGATTGCAGCAGCAACCTTGAAGGCGCAACATTTTGCCCTGACGATACATTGGTAAATATTGCTGCATTGCCCGGATACCAATCTTATACATGGTACGATAGCAGCATGGCGCATGTGCTGGGCACCGGCCAATCATTAATACTTGCCCCGCCACCGCCAGCCGGCACATCGCTGGCTTTATTAATGCAGCCGTACCCCGGCTTTGGTTGCCCCACGCTTGTATACACACAGCTAAAAGATTCACTAACGGTTGTTGCCAATGCAGGGAAAGATGCGCTATCCTGTAATGGCGATGCAGTAAGGATAGGAACTGTGCCCAGGCAGGGGCAGGTATATAAATGGCAGCCGCAAACCGGGCTTGATGACCCGGGTGCTGCAACGCCTTTTGCAAGCCCCGCCGTTACTACTAACTATGTATTAACAACGGGCAGCCGTGGCGGCGGTTGCCAAACAAGGGATACTGTGCAGGTAGTTGCCTCTTCAATAAGCAGCGCCATAAGCCTCGCCGGAAAAGAACGCTATTGCTTTGGCCATGGCGACAGCAGTGTATTGGAAGTAAGCCCGGCCCACCGCATAAACTGGTATAAAGACGGCGCCCTGCTTGCCGGGGCAACTAACAGCAGCGTGTACAGGGTAAACCAAACAGGCGCTTATGCCGCCACCCTGATAAATGAATTGGGGTGTGCCAGCACCACAGCAGAGCAATCAATAGTGGTTGATTATGATAAAGCAGGCATTGCTTACCCAACTAAGTATGCCATTAAAAATTACCCCCTTGTTCTTTTTGCAAGGGCCATCGGCGAAAAGGCATTGTGGCAGCCGGCTGGTAATTTGAATGATGCGGCCAGCTTTAAACCAACATTCCTTGGCAATACGGAGCAGCTTTATTTCATCACAATAACAAGCAGGGGTGGGTGTGTTGCAACCGATACGCAATTTGTAAAAGCAATAGAACGGGTGGAAGTATATGTGCCCAGCGCTTTTACGCCCAACTTTGATGGCCGTAACGATTACCTGCGGCCAATTGCAAGGGGCATTGCGGAAATAAAATCATTTAAAATATTCAACCGCCGCGGCCAGCTATTGTTTCAGGGCGGTACAGAAAGCCCGGGCTGGGATGGCAATTTTAAAGGGCAGCCGCAAGACACGCAGGCAATTGTGTGGGTGCTCGAATGCACAGGCCTTGACGGAAAGGCTTACCAGCAACAGGGCTCTTCTGTTTTGATAAGGTAGCGGGTACTTTTACCTGCTTAACAAACAAGCCTGCATTGGCATAGGCTTCTCATAAAATTTTAAAATGGCATGAGGCACAAGCGGAATCCTGCTACAAGAGATTTTTTATGTAAGCGGAACCCGATTAAGCAGCCAACCATATACATTTGCCCTATAACCAAACTGCTTATGAAAAAGATTTTCGTTTTTGCATTGATATCAAGTGCCTGCGCTGCTGCAGTAAAAGCACAAATGAGTGCCACTGCCATCGACAGCCTTGCAGAGAAAGTGCGGGCAACTTTTGATGTGCCCGGCATAGCCGTGGCAATTGTAAAAGATGGTAAAATAATACATGCAAAAGGTTATGGCCTGCGGTCGCTGGCAGGCAAAGAAAAAGTAGATGAAAACACATTGTTTGGCATTGCCAGCAACAGCAAAGCATTTACTGCAGCCGCCCTGGGAATGCTGGCAGACGAAGGCAAACTGAACTGGGACGATAAGGTAACACAGTACATACCGGAGTTTAAACTGTACGACCCATATGTAACCAATGAATTTACCATCAGGGATTTGCTGACGCACCGCAGCGGGCTGGGGCTGGGCGCCGGCGATTTGATGATGTTCCCTGATTCAAACAACTTTACCCGTAAGGATATAATCCATAACCTGCGGTATTTAAAACCCGTTTCCAGCTTCCGCACCAAATACGATTACGACAACAACCTCTACATTGTAGCAGGTGAAATTATTGGCATTGTATCTGGCCAAAGCTGGGAAGAATTTATTGAGCAGCGCATTATGCAACCGCTGGGCATGGCAAGCAGCAAAGCATCTGTTGCCCGTGTAAAAAACCGCAGCAATATGATAGCGCCGCATGCGCCTGTAAATGGCAAAGTGCAGCCTATTGCTATCGACTGGAGCGAAACGGCCAATGCTGCAGGCGGCATACAAAGCAACCTTGTTGATTTAAGCAAATGGGTAATTATGCAAATGAACCATGGCAGGTACGGCGACAGCCTTGCCAAAACATTGTTCAGCGATAAAGTGCATGAGGAAATGTGGGCGCCGCAAACACTGATGCCTGTAACTACTGCGCCGCCATACAATACACATTTCGCCGCTTACGGGCTTGGTTTTGTGCTGAATGATATAAAGGGCTATAAACAGGTGTCGCATACCGGCGGGCTTGCCGGTGTGGTAACACAGATAACAATGTTGCCAGAATTGAAGCTGGGTATTATTGTATTAACGAACCAGCAGTCGGGAGCAGCTTTTGTTTCTATCACCAACACTATTAAAGACAGTTACCTGGGCATAACAGGCATGGACAGGGTAAAGCAAATGCACGACAGGGTGGTGAAAAACGAAACAGAAGCCAAAAAGATAACAGACAGTATATGGGCAGCTATTGCAGCACAGCAAAAAAGCAATGGCAACAAAATTGACATTGCAAATTACACCGGCACTTATACTGATAAATGGTTTGGCGATATTGTGGTATCGGTTAAAAACGGGAAGCCCTGGTTCAGCAGCAAGCGCTCGCCAAAACTATCCGGCGAAATGCTGTATTACAAGGGCAATACCTTTGTGGCCAAATGGAACGACCGCAGCATGGATGCTGATGCCTATGTGCAGTTTAGCCTGGATAAAGAGGGCAGGGGCGAGGGTATAAAGATGAACGCCATTTCGCCACTTACTGATTTTAGTTTTGATTTTCAAGACCTCGATTTTACAAGGGTGCCTCAATGATTTAATTAAAGCCCTTCAACTCACCCATATCCCTGTGCAGCCAGTTTTCCGGGGGGTATGCGGCATTGCGGTCAATGCAATGTATAGCGTATGCCTGGCGGGAACGGCCGCTTGTATTAGGCAGGCTGCAATGCGGCAACAGGCCATGCAGCACAATACAGGTGCCTTTTTTTACTTCAAGCGGCACCATGCCATCCATGGTAAAAGGCTCATCATCCAGCACTACTGTTTCGGCGCCACCGCCAGCTTTGCGCCTGAACCATGAACGCAGCTTAGTGTGGTGATCGCCGGGCTTGGCCCACAGGCAACCGTTATCTGCAGTGGCATCTTCCAGCGCAAACCAAAAGCCAATGCAACTGCCGGGTTCGGTATAAAGGAAAGCAGCATCCTGGTGTATATCCACCACGCCGCCCACACGGGCATGTTTTAAAATAAGCATGCTCTGTATTATTACATACTCATCAAGCGCAAGCTCCGCTGCCAGTTTTTTCATTTGCGGCGAACGGGAAAAAGCACTGAACAGCGGGTCAAGGTCGTGCAGCGCATGGCCAATCTTGTTCATGGAGTGGAATAAATCTGTTTTCAATTGGCCATTGGCATCAAAAGAATCTTTTTCAAAAAAGAAAGAAATATTGCTGCCCGAATTAAGAAAGTATTCGGTGCTGGTTGCTTCCTGGTTGGTGGTTTGAAAAACAGCAGGGTGCCCGTCGAAGTTATAAGCGCTGGCCAGTTCTTCGCCACGCTGCATCAATGCATTGCATTCTGCATCTGTATTAAAATTTTCCAGTATCAGGTATCCCTGCTGCTGGTATTGCCGCATAGTGTTGTTCAAGGTGAATATTGAGGTTTTGGTTTGGAAACCGAAAAATAAAGTTTTTTCCCAAAACACCAGCAGGCATTAACCGGCGCAGGGCCCCGTCGTGTGCCTTATGTTACTGAATCATGTAAATTGTAATCACCCTGCAGTTTAATTCCCCGTTGTTTCTGTTTGCTTCTTCAGCAGGTCATCGTTATTAACGCCCTGCTTCTTCGAAACATTTTCTGTAAGCTTGCCAAAGTTGTAAGTAAGGGCCAGCACAGCGCCACGGCGGATACGTGTGTTTATATTGGTGCTGTAGAAATTGGCATCCTGTATAATATTTTTAAAGGCACGGTCTTTTTCAAAAAAGTTGACGCCACGCACAGAAATGGCAAACTTGTCGTTGAACATTTTGTAATTAAACGCCACATTGTACCATGTGTTGAACGGGAAAGTGGTTTGGATAGTAATGGGGTCACGCCACAGGCCGATATAATGGCTGATGCTGAACCGGGGCGTAAACTGGAAGCGCTGGCTAAAATTGAAATTACCGCCCCAGCCACTGTTGGCCTGAGCTGTGTTGGCATTGTTTTTAATGCTGCTGTACCGAAGGGAGCCGTTTGCAAACAGGCTCCACTTGCTGCTAAACTTTGTGTTGAGGTTAAAGTT
>CAYRRL010000221.1:0-5640 GCA_964426665.1 uncultured Ferruginibacter sp.
GCTCAGGTTTACGTAGATGTAAATGGGGTGGGGTACGAAGTCAATATCAGCCTCAACACATACGCCCATATCCAAAATTTAAACGAAGGGAAGTTGTACACCTTTTTACAGGTAAAAGAGGATGGCCATATATTGTTTGGTTTTTTTGATAAAGCGGAGAAAGAGATGTTTGTGCAATTGATAAGCGTGTCGGGAGTTGGTGCAGCAACAGCGAGGATGATGCTGTCTAACCTGCGGCCCGAAGAAATCAGCAAGGCAATTGTGCAGGGCAACGTAAAACTGCTTGAAAGCATCAAGGGAATTGGGAAAAAAACAGCCGAGCGGCTGGTGCTGGAGCTGAAAGACAAGGCTGGCAAGCTTTCCGGCGGGGCAGAAGCAGCGGCAATGGGGGGCAATAGTTTGCAGCAGGATGCGTTAAATGCTTTGGTGGCGCTGGGCATATCAAAACAAATGGCTGAGGCCGCCATTACAAAAACACTAAAACCAGAACCCGGTATTAATAATCTTGAAGAACTCATAAAAAAATCACTGAAAGCAATTTGACCGAAATTTTACCTTAACTGACTTTACAGGAATGTTGATTAGAAAATTGTTATTGCGCCGCAGTGGTTTTTTGGCATGTATTATATCGGGCTTCATACTAGCTCCCTCTATTGCATTTGCACAAAAAGAAGACCCCAACAAAGGTGGAACTGACCCAAAGAGCGGCACCGATCCCAATAAACCTGTTACTACAACACAGCCTGCAGCAACAACTACCCAGCCAACTAATTCCATACCTTACAACCCCGAGCCAAGGAATGTAGGGCCGTTGCAATTCCCTATCACAGATAACCGGGGCGATTTCTTAAGTGCCGGTGGCCGCAGCACTTACGATTTTAAGCTGCCTTCCAATATAAAAGACTCTATTGCTTACGACCCCGTTACAAACACATATACAGTGTATGAAAAAATTGGCAACCGTTATTACCGAACGCCGGTTACCTATACTTCAGAGGAATATTGGGCTATGAGGGGCAGGCAGGCAGAAATTGCATACTTCCAAAAAAGGTCAAATGCTTTGTTAAGGCTTAACAATGGTATTGCTAGGCCCAAGTTTCAGTTGTTCGACAACCTTTTCAACCGTTTGTTCGGCAATGGCAAAATAGAAATAGCTCCGCAGGGCAATGTGGACATTATGGCCGGTTACCAGGGGCAAAAAATAAACAACCCTACTTTGCCGGAAAGGGCAAGGAACAATGGCGGCTTCGACTTTAACATGAATGCCCAGGTAAATGTGAATGCTAACATCGGCGACAAATTAAAATTCCCCATCAGCTATAATACCCTTGCCAACTTTGGCCAGGAAAACCAGTTGAAGCTTGATTACACAGGTATGGACGACGAAATAATCAAGCGCTTTGAAGCTGGTGTGGTGCAGTTTTCATCAAGAAGCACCTTTATACCGGGGTCGCAGCAATTGTTTGGTTTGAAAACACAGTTGCAGTTTGGCAAGCTGAATGTAACGGCGGTAATGGCCAACCAAAAATCGCAAAGGCAATCGGTGAATTTGCAGGGCGGGGCAGCATCGCAGCCAATAGAAGTAAAGGCCGACGAATACGAAGAGAACAGGCACTTCCTGCTCGGGCAATATTTTAAGAACAACTACAATAAAGTATTGCAAAGGATACCTGCGCTTACAACGCCTGTGCAAATCCTGCGCCTTGAAGTATGGGTAACCAACAGGAACGGCACCACCACTAATACAAGGGACGTAGTTGGTTTGATGGATTTGGGCGAGGGCAGCCCTTACAGGACAGATATTATCACTGGTTTTGGAGGCTTGCCGGGCAACAATGCAAACGACTTGTATGGCAGGCTTAAAAGCAACCCCGACAACAGGAGCCCGTCGCTTATCTTCAACAACCTGCAGAATTTGAACCTGACACCCGTGCAGGATTTTGAAAAAACATTTGCACGCAAGCTTGATTCCACGCAATATTATTTCAACAGGCAGGCTGGTTATATATCATTGAGCCAGCCATTACTGGCTGATGAAGTATTGGCAGTGGCATATCAATACTCATACAATGGCGTTACTTATCAGGTGGGTGAATTTTCTCAAGACCTGCCGCCCGATAGTGCTGTGGCTACGCAAAAAGTATTGTTCTTAAAATTATTGAAAGCTACATCCCAAAGGCCCAAGCTGCCTATATGGCAATGGATGATGAAGAATGTGTACTCTGTTGGCTATGGAACATTAAGCCCGCAGGATTTCAAAATCAATTTGCTTTACCAGGAACCAGGCCAGGGTTGGAAAAGGTATGTTCCTTTTGGCAATAAAAACCAGGGCACGCCGGTGCTTACATTGGTAAACCTCGACAGGCTCAACAACCAGAACGACCCACAACCAGACGGTGTGTTTGACTTTGTGGAAGGCTATACAGTGCTGTCGCAGTACAGCCGTATTGTTTTCCCTGTGCTGGAGCCTTTTGGGCGTGACCTTGCCGCAGGTTTGTACAGCGATACCACTGACCCGGCAATAAAAGACACTTTGTATTATGCCCTGTACGATACTATCAAAGCGGTGGCGCAGCAATACCCTAACCTTAACCGCTTTGTGCTGAAAGGCTCAGCCAAAACATCCGGCTCGTCTGATATAAGCATTGGCTACAACATACCAAGGGGCAGCGTAACGGTAACGGCTGGTGGCCAAACGTTGATTGAAGGGTCAGACTACGACATCAATTATGACCTTGGCACCATCAAAATAATCAATCAGGCCATATTAAATGCAGGGCTGCCTGTACAAGTGAATTTTGAAAACAATGCAGCCTTTGGCATACAGCAAAGAAACTATATGGCTTTGCGCCTTGATTATTTGGCAAAAGACAAATTGAAAGAGCAGTTAGCTATCGGTGCCACAATGGTACGATTGGGGGAAAGGCCATTCTTTACAAAAAATAATTTGGGCGAAGAGCCGATACGCAATACCATGTATGGCCTTGATGTAAGCTACAGGAAAGATTTGCCAAGGCTTACCAAGTTGTTGGATAAGCTTCCGTTTTATTCCACCACTGCGCCATCATCAATCAATTTTTATGCAGAAGGCGCTATGCTGAAGCCAGGGCATGCGCCACAGATAGGCAACGGCGCTGCAGGCACTGTTTACCTGGATGATTTTGAAGGCAGCCGCTCTGGCATCGACCTGCGTTTCCCTGCAGTAAGCTGGGCATTGGCTTCTACGCCAAAGGGCGCCAGCAGCGATATTGACACTTCACAAATACTTTTCCCTGAAGCATCAGAGCCAACTGCTTCTTTGAATTATGGTAAGAACAGGGCCAAGCTTGCCTGGTACCAGATAGAGCCTGCTTTGCAGCAATTCAGGGGCGCCAATAACCCATTGGGCGAAAACAGGGAAGAGCTAAGCGACCCACGCACAAGGCTGATAAGGCAAAGCGAAATATTCCCACAGCGCACCACCGACTTTGGCCAAAACCAGTTGACCACTTTCGACCTTGCTTTTTTCCCAACAGAAAAAGGCCCTTATAATTTTGACGACACAGAAAACAGCATTGATAATAACAACAGGCTACAGGGCCCGCAAAGAAGATGGGGCGGCCTGATGCGTAATATTGACCAAACGGATTTTGAAACAGCCAACATCGAGTTTATTGAATTCTGGATGCAGGACCCTTTTGTGCCTTTTGGCAACAGGGACCAAAGCAATTCTACCGGCGGCAAGTTGTATTTCAACCTTGGCAATATTTCAGAAGATATTTTGAAAGACGGCAAGCGCTTTTATGAAAACGGCCTGCCCACGCCCACGCAAAACCAGGCTATAGACAATTCTGTTTGGGGAAAAGCGCCGCTAAACCCAATACAGGTTACCAATGCTTTCAGCAACGACCCTGCCGACAGGCCTTACCAGGACGTGGGGCTTGATGGCAACAACGATGATTCTGAAAGAGTAAAAATGGCAACTTATCTCGGCAACCTGCAGTCTTCTTCTGTAAACGCCGCAGCTCTGGCAAGGGCCAATGCAGACCCTTCAAATGATAATTATGTATGGTACAGGGACCCGTCATTTACGGCTAATGATGGTATTGTGCAACGGTATAAAAACTTCAACAGCCCGCAGGGCAACTCTGCCATCAACGACGGGAGCTCTATATTTTCTTCGGCCGCTACATTGTACCCTGATGCAGAAGACCTGAACAGGGACAATACAATGAATGAAACAGAGCAGTATTTCCAATACACAGTTGACATCAAGCCGCCTACTGCCGCCGAAATGGAGATTGGCCAGAATTTTATTGTTGATAAAAAATCAGTGGCTATCACAGGCCTGCCCAATGGTACTGCACGCAACGAAACATGGTACCAGTTCCGCATACCTATCGGCGAATTCAATAAAAGGATTGGCAATATTCCCGACTTTAAATCCATCCGCTTTATCAGGATGTTCCTTACAGGTTTCGACAGCAGCGTGGTAATACGCTTTGGCAAGCTGGAACTCACAAGGAATATATGGCGAAGGTTCCAGTTCAAAGTGGATGGCACCGGCAACTACAACCCCATTACAACAAATGCCACGATGGATGTAAACGGCGTGAACATTGAGGAAAACGACAAGCGTTCGCCATTGCCATACCGTACGCCAAAAGATATACAGCGCCAGCAAATACAAAGCAACAATGGCGTGAACCTGTTGCAAAACGAACAAAGCATGTCGCTGAGATTTTGCAACCTGGGCCTGGGCGATTCAAGGGCAGTGCAGCAAACATTTGCCAACCGTGACCTCAGGCAGTTTGGCAAACTGTTAATGTATATACATGCAGAAAACAATATTAAAACACCAAACAGTATTAAAGACGGCGACCTGAATGCTGTGATAAGGGTAGGCACCGACTTTGCAGGCAACTACTATGAGGTTCGGATACCCCTGCGTATGACAGACCTTGATGCAGATGACCGGCTTGGCCCAAATACTGATGCCTATAACGATAGTTTGTGGAACCCTTTCAACAGCCTTGACCTGGATTTGAAAATATTGCCCAAATTAAAAGCATCGAGAAACGGCAGCGGGGCGCCACTGAATGTGCCATACCAGCAATTGCAGCCTAACGGGCATACTTATTCCATTATGGGCGACCCCAACCTTGGTGAAGTAAGGGGCATATTGATAGCCATAGAAAATGTTAAAAACCCCAATGCCTGCGGCGAAATATGGGTGAATGAATTAAGGATGGTATCCATTAACGAAGAGAAAGGCTATGCTGCTATGGCAAGGGCCGATATTACGTTGGCTGACCTGGGTACTGTAACAAGCTCGATAGCTATGCACACTACTGGCTTTGGCACATTGGAACAACGTGTGAATGAACGCTTCAGGGACAACCTCACACAGTTTGATGTATCCACTACTTTGGAGCTTGGCAAACTGCTGCCCAAAAAAGCAGCCATTTCCATACCTGTGTTTGCCAGCTATTCACAAACGGTGAGCAAGCCTGAGTACGACCCCTTTGACATGGATGTGAAATTGAAAGACAAGCTTGCTTCAGCAAAAACTGCTGCCCAAAAGGACTCTATCAACGAAGCAGCAGTGGATTTTACCAGTACTACCACGGTTAATTTTACCAATGTGCGAAAGAACAAAAC
>CAYRRL010000222.1:0-5632 GCA_964426665.1 uncultured Ferruginibacter sp.
CTTTTACCGCTGTTGGCACCAATTCGGGTGCACATCCAACTTTTAAATGGAAAAGGAATGGTGTGGTGGTAGAGACAATCCCTAATTCATTTGACAATACCTCTTTTTATCAAACTTTCAGCCTTAGTAATAACGATGTAATCACCTGCGAAATGATAAGCCAGTTGGCATGTACCCTTCCATCTGAGAGCAACGGAATAACGATGACTGTTAACCCGGTAAATAATCCTTCTGTAAGCATCGATATTACAAGTGGTACCAACCCTGATTGCAGCGGTGAGCCGCTCACGTTTACGGCAACGCCAACCAATGGGGGTACAACGCCAACTTACGAATGGCACCGTATTGCTTATTTTCCTGCTATCAATACTGTTGTAGGCACCAACAGCCCGGTATTCATCTTGGAGAGCCCAGCACACAACGACATAATTTATTGCGTTATGACCAGCAGCATTGCCTGCTCCAGCCCAGTCAACAGCAATTCCATCACAGTGAAGGCGCCCACTGTTCTTGCCGGCTACATTAACTGCAATGCCAATTGCAATGGAAGTGCCGTCACTTCAACTTGCGGAGCCGCCACCATAGAGTTTTCTGCCGTATCATGGAATGTGATTAACGGAGGTTACAACACCAACAACAGCCCAAGCTATCAATGGAAGCTGAATGGAAACAATGTGGGCACTAATTCAAGCACTTATAGTCAAACAGGTTTTACCAATGGCGATGTAATTACCTGCGATGTTGTGAGCACAGAACCATGTTCCACTCCTGCCAGCCTTACGCTTGCTATGACGGTGTCAGTTTATGATGTATCATCCGCCACATTATCGGTTGATGGGCCTGCACAGGTTTGCAGCGGCACGCTGCCCACTTATACTGCCAATGCAACTAACGCTGGCCTCAATCCTTCCTATCAATGGAAAAAGAACGGGCTGGATGTGGGTGCCAACGAAAATACTTATACACCAGATGCAATTGCAGTAAATGATGTAATTACCTGTGTACTTACTACTGACCCGGTGTGTGCTGCCCCTGTACCAGTGCCTTCCGGCAACAGTATTACCATAACAACCATCATTCCATCAGTTGTGCCCTCTATCATCATTAGTGCAAGCCAACCGATATACAGTACAACAAATACATTCACCGCTACTATTACTAACGGCGGCTCCAACCCGAATTTTTACTGGTATAAAAACAATAATTATATGGGCAGCGGCAATAGCTACTTCGATGCAGCTTTGGCAGCTGGAGATATTATCTATTGCGACCTTACCAGCAATGCGCCTTGCGCCAATCCATCAACAATTACCAGCAATCAGCTTACCGTAGTGGCGATACCTGCTTATTGCACGCCTTCATCCAACCAGGGAAATCTGCCATGCGATTATGTTTGGCTTACAAATGTGCAAATGGGAACATCAACGACATCGCTTAACAAGTCAACAGTATGCGATGGTTTCTATTCTAACTTTACTGCAACCGATACATTGAAAGCAGCAGCAGGCGAAACGGTTAGTTATGATATAGGTTCAGGCGGAAGCAGCAACTGGTTTCACCGCCAGGCAGTGTACATAGATTTTAACAACGATAAAGATTTTGACGATGCAGGCGAAACGGTAATGGATACTTATTCTGGCGCTAATATCAACAACACCGGCACATTCGCCTTGCCATCCCCACTTGCCAAAGGCAGCTACCGCATGAGGGTTATTGCATCCAATGATATAGATTTCTCCCCTTGCAATACCAACGGCGGCGAGGCAGAAGATTATACTTTGCAAATAGGCTATTGCACACCTCACACTACTTTTAATGCAACGCCCTGCCAAAGTTTTTACCTTGCAAATGTTGCCATTGGCACAGGCATTAACAATAGCACAGATATTAACAATAGCACAGGCTGCGATGGTTTTTATTCTGATTTCAGCGCTTCGCAAATTGTGAGTGCAGCAGCAGGGCAGACACTCACTTACTCCTTAACACAAGGCAGCGTGGATGCACAAAACTGGAGTTCATCTGCCAATATCTATATTGACTATAATAATGATGGCGACTTTGCCGATGCAGGAGAACTGGTAATCAGCAATATTTATTTAGTTTATGGTGATCCGCCGGCAACCGGCAGCTTTACTTTGCCGCAGTTGCTTAACTATGGCAGCTACCGCATAAGGATAGTAAACAGCAACACACCTGAAAACACCTGCGAAATCGATTATGGCGAAGCAGAAGATTACACTTTACAAATTACAGAGCCCGTTTATTGCATACCTGTAATAAGCCAGCCCTGCGATATGTGGATTGCAAATACAACCATTGGCAGCATCAATAATACAACCCAACAGCCCACTGCCTGTACTGCTGGCGGATATACTGATTATTCAGCAACGCAATCTACCACAGCTGCGCCGGGTTCCCTGGTCAATTATTCATTAACAGCATTGGGTAATAATTACCAGAATGGAGATATTTATATTGACTATAATAATGACGGCGATTTTGATGACGCCGATGAAACTGTTGCAACAAATATTTTCTTGCAGTACAATGGAGATGCAAGCACAGGTTCCTTTACCATTCCGGCAGACAAGCCTTACGGCTATTACCGGATGAGGGTAAAATCATACAATAACCAGGAATCGCAAACCGGCCCTTGTGGCGACAATACCAACGGAGACGTGGAAGATTACAGGTTGATAATAAACTGTGTGCCGAACGGCTCTACTGCAATGGTGCAGGGCAACAATACAGATATAGCTGATGGCGATAACACACCAAACATTGCTGACTCCACTGATTTTGGAAATGTGGAAGCAGGTGCAAACCTGTCCCGTACTTACACTATTAAAAACACCGGCACCGGGCCATTGCAAATAACAGGATTGCCAACAGTAAGCGGCGGTTTCTTTTATTACTTCGCTGTTACAAATTCCCCATCCAGTTATTTATTGCAGCCGGGGGAAAGCACCAGCTTTACCGTACAGGTAAGCATGCCGCTTTGGGCAATCAATTATCCAATCAATACAACTTTGCATGTGCCAACGGATAATTGCGATAAAAAAGATTATGATTTTGCCATCAGTGCTACAGGGGTACCAGCAACCTGTACCCCACATTCGTGGACAAGCACCGCCAATAATGGCAACTGGAACGACCCTGCCAACTGGTGCGATGGATTGGTGCCATCAGCAACAGATGACATAACAATCCCTGCTGATAAAACACCTTACCCGGTGTTAAATGCAAATGCTTCTGTGCACAACCTTGAGATACAAAGCGGCGCAACTGTAACCCTTGGCGGGCATACACTCACCATTAATGGTGCTGTTACTGGTAACGGCACAATTGATGCAACTGCTGCTTCAGGTATTGCAACTAATGCCAGCACTACTTTGTTGTTCTCACCAACAGGGCATACGCTTACAAGCCTTTCTGTAAACAATGGCACGCTTACGCTTGGCAATGCCCTTGACATAAGCGCTGATGGCGGCACGGTTACAGTAGCTGCTGGCGCCACACTGGCATCTGCAGGCAACCTTACTTTAAAATCAAACCAGTTTGGCACTGCACGGATTGCACAGGGCGACGATGCAGGCAATTACGTTACCGGCAATGTAACAATAGAGCGCTATATCCCCAACAATGGTTTCCGCTCCTGGCGCCTGTTATCAGTGCCCACTCACAGCAGCGGGCAAACTATCAGGCAGGCATGGCAGGAAGGCGATGCCAACCCATTGCCGCAGCAAAATAACCTTGCTGGCTACGGCACGCAAATTACAGGCACCGGGAGCCTTGCCTCAGCACAGGCGGCTGGTTTTGATAACGTAGCAGCTGCTGCTGCACTGCTTACGTGGAATGTAAATAGCTGGGCGGCTGTTACCAGTACCAATATTGCCATTGACAATAAGAAGGCTTACTTCCTATACCTGCGTGGCGAAAGAAGCAAAGGGGTAACCGGCGCTGTTACCAATTCATCCGCCACTACTTTAAGAACAACGGGCAATGTGTATACCGGCGACCAAAGCACCAGCATACCTACCAATGCCTTTACGCTGGTGGCCAATGTTTACCCGTCAGCCATCAACTTTACGGGCCTGCAAAGAAACAATGTGGCTAACCTGTTTTATATCTGGGACAGCAAAAAACTTAATGGCAGCAGCCTTGGCGTGTACCAAACATTCAGCGCTACCAACAGTTTCAACTGCTTAATAAGCGGCGGCAGCTATGTGCAGGGGCAGCCAAACACGATTATTGAAAGCGGGCAGGGCTTCTTTGTGCAGGGCGGCTCATTGCCGGGCGGCGGCAGCATCATTTTAAAAGAAAGCAGCAAAACAAATGGCAGCACGGGGCTGGGCTTTAGGCCTTCTGGCGCTATTTCAAAAGTTGATATACGGTTGCACAGCAACGGCGAAATGATGGATGCGGCAACAGTTGTATTCAATAACAATTATTCAAACGAAGTTGACAACGACGATGCGCCAAAATTGGGCAACCCCGGCGAAAACATCTGCATACAAAAACAAAACACATCATTGCTTGCAATAGAAGGGAAAATGCCTGCAACAGATGGGGACATTATCCAATTGCGGATATGGAACCTGAAACAACAGGCATATAAACTGGAAGCAATGCCACAACAATTACCAGCAGGCGTTATTGCCTTTATAGAAGACCATTATTTAAAAACATCCACTCCTGTTGATATGAGCAATGGCACAACTATCATTTTTGCTGTGGATAGAAATGCTGCCTCTTATGCAGCCAACAGGTTCAGGATTGTATTTGGCAAAACCAAACCCATCGTTATCGAAGCTGCGGCTGGCTACAGCATTGCGCCTAACCCAGTGGAGAGCGGGGTTGCAACACTACTGTTCAAAAACAAACCACAGGGGAAATACAGTGTGAGAATCATCAGCGCTGCCGGGCAAACCGTATTAACAAAACAAATCGCCCATTCAGGCGGTTCCGCTGCACAATCCATTCTATTGCCAGCAGGGATGGGCAATGGGCTTTACAAAGCAGAAATTACCGGGCCTGATAAATTGAAGGAAACTATAAGCCTGATGGTAAATAAAAACTAACAGCCCTGCACCAATAAAAAATGCCCCCGGAACCGAACCGGGGGCGTTTTTATTTATGATTTATGCTCTTTGCTTTACAGGCGCTTTTTTCTTTTTGCTTTTAAGGGCTGCGTCTATCGCTTTGCTCAGCTCCTGGTAAGTGATTTTGCCGCTATAGCGCTCTCCATTGATGAAGAAGGTGGGTACATCTTTTACGCCACGGTCGTGGCCTTCTTTGATATCGCCCTGCACCTGCCAGCCATACATGGCATCAACCAGGTTTTCCAAAAACTTTTTGTTGCTTACCCCAGCTTCTTTGCTGTAGAGTTTTAGGCTTGTGGTGCCAAGGTTGCGGCGGTTGGCAAACAAAATATTGTGCATTTGCCAAAAGGTTTTTTCGCCTTCCTGTGCTGTAGCCACCGCTGCTTCGCTTGCCTTTAAGGCACGCTGGTGTATTTTGGTTTGTGGGAAATGGCGGAAGTTGAGCTTCACTTTGCCATCATATTCCTCCAGTATTTGCTTAACCACTTCGTTTGCTTTTGCGCAAGCTTCGCTTTCATACTCTCCAAATT
>CAYRRL010000223.1:0-5621 GCA_964426665.1 uncultured Ferruginibacter sp.
TTATTTGGCAAAGAACTTTGGATAGAAAGGGAAGACTTTATGGAAGTGCCTGCAAAAAAATATTTCAGGCTTTATCCCGGCAATAAAGTAAGATTGAAGAGCGCTTATATAGTTGAATGCACCGGCTGCACAAAAGACAGCAATGGCAACATCACAGAAATACAATGTGTTTACATTCCTGAAAGCAGAAGCAGCAATGATACAAGCGGCATCAGTGTAAAAGCCACCGTACATTGGGTAAGCGTGGCGCATGCAGTGGAAGCAGAAGTAAGAATGTATGACCGCCTGTTTAAAGTAGAAAACCCTGCTGATGAAGAAGGCGATTTTAAAGATTACATCAATGCAGGTTCATTAGAAGTAATTTCACCGGCATATGTAGAGCCTTCTTTAAAAAATGCAACTGCCGGCAGCAGCTACCAGTTTATCCGCAAGGGCTATTTCTGTATGGATAAAGACAGCAGCGATGGCAAAATTATTTTTAACCGCACTGTTACATTAAAAGATTCCTGGGTGAAGGAAGCGAAGAAAAATTAAGCAAGGCCATTACAATGGCTTCCCATCCTGTAATGCCTTAACAGCATTTTCCAAAAACTTTTTTGTTTGCTCATCAGGCGCTTGCAGCAAAGCTGCTTTGGCATGCTCAAGCGATTTTTTGTAATTGCCCATAGCAGAGTAAATACGCATCATGCCGGCGTTAGTTGGCCATGCGCCTTTATTTTTAGTATAGTTTTTGTGGAACACTTCAAAAGCTTCCTGCAATTTTTTTTCTGAAAGCAATTGGCGCCCGTAACTATGCAGTTCCTGCGGCGTTGCATTTTCCATTGCCTGGGCCATCATGCCTGTTGCTTCTTTTTCGTTGCCCATTTTTTTAAGAATGGCGGACTTAGTTGAGAGCGCAACAAACGTAGTGCGCCCGCCAAGCCGTGGGTCAGTAGCAGAGTTTATCCAGTTCAATGCTTCATCGTAATTAATATCATTGTCAACACACCATTTAGCAGCAGCTTCAAGGCTGGCAGGGTCAAAGCCGATAGCGCCGCTCATTTGCGAACGTATGCTTTCAAGCACTGTGTTTTTTAAATCCACTTCTACTTTTATTGGGAAGCTCCATCTTTCCCAATCAAGGCTAATGTCAACTGATTTGTCTGTTTGATTGCTGAAATTATATGCCAGCCTTTCCTGCATTACAGGCTGGTTTTTCTTTTGCACTGTAGATACATGCAGCACATCCAGTTCCTTGCGGTAAAAATAGCTTCCCCACTCTTTGTAATTCTTATTAAATATCAAAACGCTGCTGTCTTCGTGTACTTCAATAAAAAAAGCATATTTGCCTGCTGGCAGTTTTTTACCATTAATACTTACATCAGTTGAAAAAGACATGGTGGTGCATTCATCTGCCCCGGCACGCCATGGAGAAGGCACGTTGGAACCAAACCCAAGCACTTCGTAACCAAAAGGCACTACGTTGGTGCCATAAATTTTCCCTTCCCTGCCTTTTACACCGGGCGAACTGTAATGTATCTCGATTTCGGTAACGCCCACCTTCCTGCCGGCCATGCATGCATAGTTTGTATTTTCTGGTATTCGAAGTGCCTGGCTGCTGGCAAATTGATTGTTGATGAAAACAAATAAAATTATAAGGAGCGTATTTTTCTTCATGGCATTAGCTTTTGCACAAAGAAACTTCTAATGTTTGAAAAGTATTTGCCGTTGGTAAAATACTGTGTGTTTAATCAGTGACCGTTATTGAATTTAATCCGTAATAACATTATTGTTTCCAGACCAAAGTGTTGCCCGGTCTGTAATGCCCTGTCCGGTTGGCGGCGCTGGCGGAATCTGGTGTTCAAAGCGAAATTCTGTCCAGGTAATGGCAGGAACGATGTTTGTAAATTTATTAAGCAGAGCATTTACGGATGCAGATGGAAGTTTATTATAAGTAAAATCAAATAGGCGGCATTTAGCAATAGTAAGGCTTGGGAACGAAATAGATGTAAGATTGCTTCCGGAAATTGTTACCTGCCCGCCCGGGCTTGCGAGCGTAGTTAAAACTGGAAAATTAAGTGACCCATATGAGTTATTGGATGAAAATAAAATTGTGCCAATGCTTGTTAATACAGGTGCATTAAGCGACGCAAGCAAACTGTTATTACCGATATTCAATGTGCCGGCAATAGTAGCAAGTGCTGGCAGCGAAATGGTGGTTAAGTTCTTGCAGTTTTGGATTAGCAAAAGGTTGCCCATATTATTTAATGCCGGCAAAGAGAAAGTAGTGCTTATTATATCGCTTATTGAAATGCTTTCAGCAGTTGTAAGAACAGGAAAAGAAATTGACGTCAATGAGCTATCTCCCTGCAATGCTAGCATGCCTGATAAGGATGCAAGCGAAGGGAATGAAAGAGAGGCCAAAGCGCTATCGCCTCCTAACTGCAAAGTTTTAGCACTGCTTAAAGCAGAAAAGTTAATTAAAGTACATTTTTTATTGTAGTTGAGGTGCATTGATTCAACCCTGCCCAGCACAGGCGCAGCAATAGAAACAAGCTCATCATTCCCGTTTATGTTGAATGAAGGAAGCACCCTGCTTGAAGGCCCTGTAAATTGCGGAAACGAAACAGATACAAGGCTTGGATTTTCTTCAATTTCAACACCCGTAACTACTTTTTTTAATACAGGGAAATTAAGAGTTGCCATGCCCGTAAGAGAAAACCTGAGGTTACGGCCTACTGTTTCAAGCAAAGGCATATTAAAACTTGTTAATGCAGGGCAAAGGTATATTGTAAAAGCAGCATCCACAGATTTGAGATTGCTTAAATCAACCGATTGCAATACAGGGTTATTGTTTATAGTTATTGCTGCAATATTTGTTAGCATAGAAAGGTCAACACTTGTAAGAGCGCTGCAATCATAAATACTTATCTCCTGTGTTTGTGGCCCTACTTCCCTTGCAATTTTTGCTGCGGCTTCGCTGTTGGTAATATCACCAGTTAGTATCAATGTTTGTTTATAATTGTTGGCAAAGCTTACCCATTGCGTACCGGTGTAATAATAAAAACCTTCCGTGCTGTCTGTTTGAAAAATCATCAATCCTTTTGCCGGGTTGGGTATGTTATTCTTTTGCGCTGTTGTCATCCTTGGTATCAGCAGGCCTTTTGCAGTATCCTGAATATGCACAATAGCGCTTGGGTCTGGTGTAGTGGTGCCAAAGCCAATTTGTGCTTTTGCATTTATAAATGGGATAACAAGCAATGCAATTAATGCAGCATGTTTGATGAGTTTAGGAATTGCCATAGCAGTAGTTTTAATTTAAAAGGTAAACGAATGTACTTTATTTGGGTTTATATAAAACGCTTTTAATCTGCATAAATTAAATATCTTTCCATACCATTTCATAATCCTCTCCCGGGTAAACAACCTTTTTATTTTTTCATTTTTTACCAAAATTAATTTTATGAAAGTTATTTCATTGGCAGCAGCTATGCTGTTTTTTATTGCCAGCAGCTATTCGCAAAACGTGGGTATTGGCACCAGTTCTCCCAGCGCTAATGCAATCCTCGATATTTCCAGCCCTGACAAAGGGGTGATGTTGCCAAGGCTGGCCGACACATCCAATGTTGCCAACCCAACTGCAGGCTTAATTATTTATAATGAACATGCCAAAGCGCCGAGTTTTCATAATGGCGTGCAATGGAACAGCCTTGCTATCGCCAGCAGCCTTTCATCTGCCGATTCCATAATATACACAGTAAATGGCGGCACTGCATACAGGCTGCTTTCTTACAACCAATATGGCTACCGTGACACAGATGCAACAGGCAGGCCAACATCGGCTGCTAAGACAACCACGTTTGTTGTTTCAAAACCCTTTGATGATAACTCGATTTTGTTTAAACAGAAATTATACGACAACCCTTTTAGCCAGGTAACACTTGAATTTACATTCTATGGCCGGAATGCTGCTGCGCCGGTTTACAAAGTGCGTTTTGAAAATGTGTATGTAATTTCTGTTAATGATGTTGCTTCTGCAGCACAAGGGGTTGTGGAAAGTATTGCTTTTTCTGCCAAGAAAATAATATTCACTGATTTGAATACAGGCGCCATTTCAGAGTTTACTAATGATTGGCCAATATAATGGTTGGCTCTTAATTCCGAACAACATCTATTATGCGATGGTTTTGTGAGCGGGAAAAGGCGTTGCGCCTGATATCAGAGGCATAATCTCATTGTAAGAGAGGCCTTTCGGTTTCCGCTGGCAGTTTTTCTGCTGAATAGCGCATTGCCCTTGCCTGCACACTTGGCCCGGAGAAAAAAGACATGGCCAGGAACAAATGGCAGCAGGCGAGCCTGTGCCATTTGTGGAGCAGATTGGCATATCCGCCCTGCATTGTAAAGATAATTTATTTGTGGTGCCCAACAGGGAAGGCTGGCACAGATGAACACAGATATGGCACGTGAAGACACGTGCCATGGCAAATTGGCTTCGGCATTGGAGCGCTACTCTTAGATGGCAAGGGTATTTGTTATTTAATAGCGTTTCCGAGGGTAATATCCTAAGTTGGGAAACTCAGTATAGCAGGGGGTTTGTTCCTGCACTTCTAGCTGCGATTGCAGCAGCGTGTTTTGATACATCGTTTTTAACTCCTCAATTTCTTTTTTGTGAGCAAGCCCTTTTTTTTGGTGCCTAAAAGCCAATATAATGAGGAATATGCCCAGGAAAAGAATCAGCACAAAAACGCTCATAAGAAATATAATCACTTCTTTGCTTGTGCTATTGAACATAAGTAAGCTTTTATAAAAAACAAATGCATAATTATGTAACCAAGTGTCGCCATAAAAAAAATATTCTGCTGAATGGCATAATCTTTTGGCAATCTAGATGATAAAAAAAATCTGTATGCTGCAAAAGGAAGGGATACGCACATACAAATAAGTATGCCTATCACAACCCAAAATGATGCATTGTTTTTTGGAATTATTACTTCCGTAGATGAAAAAAGTTTCATGAAATAAAAACAACATAATAAAAAAAGAGTCAAATTATTGACTATAAAAAGTAACATGGTGTCTTTATAGTCAGTAAATAAAAGCACTACAACTAGTAGAATTGCTATTGAAATACCGCCTATAACATAAGCTCTACATAATTTGGTATTCATGAGTGTTTTTTTATTGATAATATGAAATAACTAAGCAGACTATTGTGAAGAATTGAAGTCAGTATTCTAATTAAGGTTACTGTCTCTGCATCAATTACCTGAAACCAGTTTTTTACCAATTGAACTCAAAGCCAATACTGCTGCTTGTAAATTATAGAAAAACAACAACGACATATTACTTTCATTAGCATATTTATGTTTTACAAAAACTGCTACTGTGAAGCTTGCAATAAAAATCAAGTCTTGGGCATCTCGTAAATAATGATAAAAGGGCATAAAATATTAATTAATTTTTTATCTCAAGAGTTATAGTAAATCCTATTATTTATCCCACAATTCTAAGCCATTTTACCCGCCTGCCGCAAAGGAAAATACCAAAAAAAAATGTGTTTTTTCTTTTTGTATGGCTTAGCAGGGATTGTAGGTTTGCTGTATCAAATGGTATTGATACAGCCTGGCCCCGGCTGGAAAAAT
>CAYRRL010000224.1:0-2711 GCA_964426665.1 uncultured Ferruginibacter sp.
CACTGCAATTTATTGTAAGGGATTTTGAAGATGAGGGCCTGGCGCAACACCATGCCCGGCTGAAAAAAATTGCAGAAGAAGTTGCAGCAAAATTCCCGGGCGCTACGATGGAATACTCTTTTGTGGAGCAATACCGCAACATGAAAAAAGTATTAGATAAACACCCGCAGGTAGTGGCTTATGCTGAAGAAGCAATTCAGCGTGCAGGTTTGGCTGTTCATAAAGAAAGCATCCGTGGCGGCACAGATGGCAGCCGCTTTAGCTATATCGGCATGCCATGCCCCAATATTTTTACCGGCATGCAAAACATACACAGCAAACTTGAATGGATTGGCACAAAGGATATGGCAAAAGCTGCGGAAACAATTGTGCACTTGTGCATGATATGGGAAGAAAGGAGCTAGCCCATTCCTGCTTCACTAAAAACTGTTATCTTCATCTTCTAAACTTACAATCATGGAACTGCTTAAAGAATTCTGGTACCTTATCCCTATTATTTTAATTGTTTCGAGTGGCCTGTTCACCATCAATCAGGGAACAATTGGTGTAATAACAAGGCTTGGCAAATATGCCGGTGTAAAACGTGCCGGGCTCAATTGGAAAATACCTTTTATTGACCAGATTTACCGCAGGGTGAGCATCCAGAACCGTTCGGTGGAGCTGGAGTTCCAGGCAGTAACCGTTGACCAGGCAAATGTGTATTTTAAAAGCATGTTGCTGTATGCCGTGCAAAACGAAAATGAAGAAACTATAAGAAAGGTTGCTTTTAAATTTATCAGCGACAAAGATTTAATGCAGGCGTTGGTAAGAACAATTGAAGGGAATATCAGGGCATTTGTTGCCACAAAAAAACAATCGGAAATTTTAGGATTGAGAAGGGATATTGTTGAGTTTGTAAAAGAACATGTGGATGCTTCATTGGAAGAATGGGGTTATCATTTATTGGATTTGCAAATTAACGACATCACATTTGACCAGGCTATTATAGAAAGCATGAGCAGGGTAGTTGCCAGTACCAACTTAAAAGCTGCAGCTGAAAATGAAGGGCAGGCTTTATTAATTACAAAAACAAAAGCAGCCGAAGCAGAAGGCAATGCCATCAAGATTGCCGCTGAAGCAGAAAGGCAGGCTGCACAATTGCGGGGGCAGGGCGTTGCATTGTTCCGTGAAGAGGTAGCAAAAGGTATGAGCCAGGCTGCAGAACAAATGAAACAGGCTAACCTTGATACCAATGTAATTTTATTCAGCATGTGGACAGAAGCTATTAAAAATTTTGCAGAGTATGGAAAAGGCAATGTCATATTCCTTGATGGCAGCGCTGAGGGCATGCAAAAAACTATGACCCAATTGATGGGCATGATGCAGCTACAAGACAAGAAATAACTGCATGAAATACTTCTGATAATAACCAACCATGGGGCTACAAAAAAAAATATTCTTTATTAATATGGCATTGGCTATTGTAGCAATAGTTGGGTTTGCTTTTGCTACAGATACATTCCCGGGGAATGGATTTTTTTTGATGATATCGTTTATTACTTTTTTTGGCGGGTTTGGGTCTGTTATTGTTGGGTTATTGCTGCTGTTTAGAAAAGATAAAAGCGCTGCAAAAGGGTATTTAGCAACTAGCATTTTATTATTTGCCATCAGTGCTGTGAGTTATTTCTTTTTACAGCAGTATTGATTATTTGAACAGCGCTTCTGCAAGGGCAACGCTTTCTGGCTTGCCTACATCTACTAATTTATCGCCGGTATGGTCGTAGCCGTAAATTGGGTATTGTGCTGCAAGGCTGAGATAAGTATCTACCAAAGAAAACTTGCCACGCTGTGGTATCAAGTCAAAGACAGTTGGTTCAAATACAACCACGCAACTATATGCCATCGGTTTTAAGTTGGGCTTGTCAATTGATATTCTTTTTTCGCCGGTAGCATTATTCATCCAGCCACAAAGGCGGTTCTCTTCATCAAACAAAAAATTACGGGATGATTTTCTCGAGGTAATCCCGAAAGAGATCAACCCCTTTTTTTCTTGGTGGTATGCCAACAGGTGATGCAAATTCAAATCAGTTAAAAAATCTGCGTTGAGCGTAAAGAAAGGTTCCTTGCTCTGCAATAAATCTTTTGCTTTTAGCAAACCTCCCCCAGTTTCCAATACTTCATCTGTTTCGTCACTAATTGTGATATTGCTCCCCCACCCTTTGCTTTCAGTAACTGCGCCAATAATTTGATTGGCAAAATGATGAACGTTTACCACTACGTCTTTTACGCCATATTGCTGGAGATATTCTATGTTTCTTTGCAATAATGGTTTGCCGTTTACTATTGCCAACGCCTTTGGATGTGAATCTGTCCATGGTTTGAATCTTGTTCCTAAACCTGCGGCAAAAATCATTGCTTTCATTTCGTTTTCCAGTTTGCTGTGTTAGTATGTTTCAATTCAATCTTCACTTTAAACTTATTCCTTAAATGCCTTGCTAAAGCTTCGGCCGCATACACACTCCTGTGCTGGCCGCCGGTGCAGCCAAAATTGATAGCCAAATGCTCAAAACCTCTTTTTATATATTCCTCCACTGAAATATCAACAATGCTGAACATGCTGTTTAAAAAATCAGGCATCCTGGTCCGTTGTTCTAAAAAATCTTTTACTGGTTTGTCAAGGCCGCTTAAATGCTTATATTCATCAAAACGGCCGGGATTTAATATGCCACGCA
>CAYRRL010000224.1:2721-5608 GCA_964426665.1 uncultured Ferruginibacter sp.
GTCAAATACAAAACCGCCGCCGTTGCCGGTGCTATCAGTTGGATAGCCATTTTGCAAAAAAGAAAAACTCCGTATATCAATAACTAATGGCGTATCAGCAGCCGCCTGTACGGGTGTAAATTCTTTTATTACTTCGTCATCAATACAAATTTCCAATACCTTTTTAAACTCCGGCAATGCAAGGCCAATGTTTTGATTGCTTACAAACCATTTTAAGTTTTGCAACGCTAATGGTATGCTGGTTAAAAAATGCGCCTTTCGTTCAAACAAACCACGGAAACCATAAGCGCCTAATACTTGCAATAACCTTATCAAAACATAGCCATTATACTGGCTGCGGAAAACATCTTTATCAATAGGGCCGTCAATAACTTTTTCAAACGCATTCATGTAATCTTCCAGCAAACGGCTTTTCCAATCATCAGGCAGGTTTGCTTTTGCCTGCCAAAGCAAAGAAGCCACATCATATTGCGGCGCACCTTTCATACCACCCTGGTAATCTATAAAATGAACTTCATTATTTGCATCCACCATTATATTCCTGCTTTGAAAATCACGGAACATAAAAAACTTGTATTCTGTATGCGACAAATAATTGCTTAGCGCTTCAAAATCTTTAATCAACTTTTGTTTATCGTAAGGCCGGCGCAACGCATCTAAAAAATAATACTTGAAATACAACAGGTCAGCCATTATTGCTTCCTTGCCGAAAGAAGAATTCGTAAGGCATTTTTTATAATCCAATCCTTCATGCCCCTTTATTTGCAGCAAGGCTAATTGCCCAAGGCTTTGCCTGTATAAGCCATACACTTCATCATTCAATCCTTTCTCTTCAAGTTTATCAAGCAATGATGTGTTGCCAAAATCTTTTTGTATATAAATACTTTTGCCCTTATTAGCGCACAACACATCAGCAGTGCATAGTTTTTTTTCTGCAAAATGCTTTGAGAAATAAATAAAAGTTTCGTTCTCTTTTATATTAGCACCGTTTGTAGCGATATAACTACCCTTGTTTGTATGCAAGCGGTAATAATGCCTTTCGCTGCCAGCTTGCGGCAGTTTGTCTATGGCAACAATGTCTTCATCAGAAATAGCGGCAAATAATTTTTTGATTTCTTCTATGGGCTGCATTAAATATGGGGATAGTGATTGGGTAAAAATAATTTATTTGGGGGAAACAGGATTGAAATCAGCAATTTGCCAGCATAAGGAATGAAGACAACACGTGATTACTAAAGATATACCGTACAAGTGTGCAGCGGCACTACAGCCCAGTAGCAGTACAAAACCCTGTTACCAAAAAAAATATTATCTGCCACTCGTCTTCACATACTCACCAAACTCCTCGTTAAAACTATCTTCTTTCATCAAATCTTCCAGTGAAATGTGCATGCGGTAGCGCCAATAATGCTTGGGGTTGGCAGGCTGGTTAATGCGTTCGTCGTTGGGGTTTTCACGTCGCAATGTTTCGCTCATGCCGAGTATGTCCTGTATTTGAAATATGCACCACATTGCAGGCGAATACAAATGCTGTATAAGTATGTCACGGTTCACCCATGGCTCGCAGAAGAATGGCGAAGCACCATATTTGCCAAGAATAGTATTGTAGAAACGTTGTGTTTTGGCAGTGTCTTCTTCCCACCAGCCACGGATAGTGCTCATATCATGTGTTGCTGGTGTCACCACGCTCATGTATGGGGCATCGTTTGGATGGAAAAATTCTGTATTCGGGTCTTTGGGCATGCGCTGTATTTCAAGGCTGAGTATGCCAAGTTGCTGCATTACATCAGGCACGCAGGCAGGCACCAAACCCAGGTCTTCGCCGCATACCAGCATATCGGTAGTACGTTTCAGCCCGGGCAGTTTGTGCATGGCTTCCTGCTGCCAAAAATCATCCTGGCGGCGGAAGAAATAATTAACGTATAAGCCTTTCAGTTTTTGTTTTGTGTAATCATCCAAATCACGGAACGACATAGTGCTTTCCATACCAAAACGGAAATGGAACTGCTGCATTTGCGAACCATCTTCTTCAAAGAAAATTACATTGCTTATCAAATCGTACAAACCCAGTTTGATAAAATTGTTTGCCTCCGAATCAGCAAGCCCATTGAAGTATTGCTCAACCTTCTTTTGCGTGTTGTATTCCTCCTTTAATTCAAAGCTGCCATCGCCCCAGTTGAGGAATGTTTGTTTCACATAGGCTGCTTCGCTGCCAAACCTTTCCTGAACAATTTGGTTAGTAATATAAGGCCTGCAGTAACGGTGGTAGTCAAACTGTATATTGTTTTGGTGCAGTTCATTAATATGAACTGGAATCGCTGGCACAAACTTCCCCATAATACCTTCCACTGCATGTACAGGTATGCTCCATATACGGAAGAAACCAAGGATATGGTCAATACGAAAAGCATCAAAGTATTCGCTCATTTGCTCAAAGCGCCGGCGCCACCATGCAAAACCATCTTCCTGCATCTTTTTCCAGTTGTATGTTGGGAAACCCCAGTTCTGCCCTTTGATGGCAAAATCATCAGGCGGTGCGCCGGCCTGTGCATTCATGTTATACAGCTCAGGCGCCATCCAGGCATCGCAGCCATACCGGTAAATGCCAATTGGCAAATCGCCTTTTACAATAATGCCGTTTTTATGTGCATACGCTGTGGCTTCTTTCAACTGCAAATGCAAATGGTACTGCGTAAAATAATGCAGCGCTATATCATCGTAATGCTTTTGCGAAGGATCTGCTAATTCCTGTATTTCATCCTCATCATACACACTGTTGGTTTTCCATTGGGTGTAGTCAGATGTTTTGTATTTGTCCCTCAAATAACAAAACACAGCATACGGCACCAGCCAGTGGCGGTTCATGTCGAAAAATTCAAAATAAGCT
>CAYRRL010000225.1:0-5607 GCA_964426665.1 uncultured Ferruginibacter sp.
TTTTATAATACCCCCAACTTTTTTGTATTCATACGCTGAGCCTAAAGTAAATCCTACAGCAAATTTTTTAGTGAAGTAGTAATTAATCCCTCCAAATATCCCAATGCCAAAGCTTGAGCCACCGGGTATTTTAAATTCGTTGTGGTTATTCGTTTTGTTCGACCCATCTAATCCTTCGTTAAAGGTGTTTGCATTTTGAACTGTTTCCCCATAAAAAGTTAAGGGCAAATCAAAACCACCTAAAAAGGCAACCTTTTTGTGCATGAAAGACCATTGGGCTCCCGGAGCAATTCTAAAAATCTTTTGTATAGTCCTGTTCTCGTTTATTTGATGGGTGCTTTCAACAATATCCTGATACTCTTTATAGTCCCTGTTTGTGTAAATGCCTTTCAAATAAACAGCGCAATTTTCTTTAATAAAATATTTGATGGTTAGCCCGGGGGCAATGCTTTTGTTTGTAAAATCGCTATAGCCTAAAAGTTTTGTGCTGCTGGTTATAAAATTACCTAACGGCGGCAGCGGGTCAATCGAATTTATGTGCGCCGAAAACTCAATAGTTTTTTTCTGCTGGCTGTTTGCAGAAAGGGCTATGCAAACAAATAGGAATGTGATTGCTTTTTTCATGGAATGTTGTTTAAAAAGTGTTGAGGTGTAAATCTACGTTCTTATTTTTTAAAAGAACTGCTGGTAAAACAAAAGGCTTCTGGTTATAGAAGCCTTTTATCAATCTATGGTCGGGTGGACTGGATTCGAACCAGCGACCCCTTGCACCCCATACAAGTGCGCTACCGGGCTGCGCCACCACCCGAAATCAAAATCAAAAACTGCAGGCAAATCCTGATGCCATGGGGGTTTATTGTAGTGGGCGGCAAAAGTAACTGAAAAAATCAATTTACAAAAGGGCAAGTTCCTTTATCTTAGCGCAACTTTTTTCTGCATGAAGGTTTTAATAAAACAAGCCACTATAGTTTCGCCCCCTTCTCCTTTCAACGGACATACAAAAGATATTCTCATTGACAATGGCATTATTGTTTCCATTGGGGCTAATATAAATGCTGAGGGCGCCAAAGTAATTGAGCAGGGTGGCTTGCATGCCAGCATCGGGTGGATGGATATTTTCTCCCACTTTTGCGACCCGGGTTTTGAGTACAGGGAAACCCTTGAAACGGGTGCCAATGCTGCTGCTGCCGGTGGTTTTACAGATGTAATGGCCTTGCCCAATACAAACCCTGCAGTGCATAATAAATCCCAGGTGGAATACATTGTGCAAAAGGCGAAATTATTGCCGGTAAATATACATCCCATTGGCGCTGTTACAAAAAACACAGAGGGCAACGAACTGGCTGAAATGTATGACATGCAGCAAAGCGGCGCTGTAGCATTCAGCGATGGCATTAATGCGATACAAAACAGCGGGCTTATAATAAAAGCGCTGCAATATGTAAAAGCTTTTGGCGGCACTATCATTCAAATACCGGATGACAGAAGCATTGCACCGAATGCTTTGATGAATGAAGGCGTTGTGTCAACACAATTAGGTTTGCCTGGCAAGCCAATGATGGCAGAAGAGCTTATTGTAGCACGTGATATAAAACTGGCAAGATATGCAGGCAGCAAAATTCATTTTACAGGTGTTACTTCTGCCAAAAGCCTTGAATATATAAAACGGGCAAAAGAAAGCGGTATTGAAGTAACATGCTCTGTTGCGCCATACCATTTATTTTTTACTGATGAGGATTTAAGAAGCTACGATACTAATTTGAAAGTAAACCCGCCCCTCAGGGGCAAAGAAAATAAAGCGGCTTTGCTAAGAGGGTTGCTTGATGGAACGGTGGATTGCATAGCGTCGCATCACATTCCACAGAACTACGACAGCAAAGTTTGCGAATTTGAATATGCAAAGAATGGGATGGCAGGGCTCGAAAGTTTGTTCGGGTGCATCTGGTCAATGGCCCATAGCCAATGGCCATTAGTTGATGTGGCAGAAAGATTAAGCATCGCTCCCAGGAAAATATTTGGGCTGCCCATTCCTGTTATTGAGGAAAAAGCAAATGCTTGTTTAACATTATTCAACCCGGATGCTGAATATGTGTTTGATGAAACAATGATAAAATCCAGGTCAAAAAACTCTGCTTTTGTGGGCAGGCAATTAAAGGGCAAAGTAGTTGGCATTGTAAATGGCGATAAAATTTATTTTAACTGATGGGAAAAATTACTGCTACTCAAAAAGGTTTGATAACAGGCGCAGCAATGATTGCCAGCTCTTTTATTATTTATTCAGCAAAGGGCAGTTTTGACAACAAGCTTCAGTACATTACTTACTGCTTGTATGTGCTTGGCATAATATGGGCAATGATTGATTTTTCAAAAAAAGCTGCAGCTGATGCAAAATTTGGGGCCTACTTTTCCGAAGGTTTTAAATGCTTTATTGTCGTTACATTGCTTATGGTATTGTTCACGGCTGTTTTTTTAATGATGCATCCCGGGATGAAAGAGCAAATGGCAGCAATATACCGGGCTGATTTGGTAAAACAGGGCAATAGTACCCCGAAAGAAATAGATGAAAAAGTGGGCATGGCAAAAAAAAGCTTTATGCCTGTATTGGTGATGGGGGCAATATTCGGTTATCTTGTAATTGGTGCAATGGTTACTGCCGTAACTGGCGCAGTGCTGATGCAGAAGAAAAAATATGCAGAATAACAATCAATATCATTCATAGTAAAAACAAAATCCCCCATTAGGGGGTTAGGGGCATGGATATTTCAGTAGTAATACCGCTTTTTAACGAAGACGAATCGCTGCCTGAACTGGTGGCGTGGATAGAGCGTGTGATGATGGCTAATCATTTCAGTTACGAAGTGATAATGGTTGACGATGGCAGCACAGACAATTCGTGGCAGGTCATTGAAGGGCTGGCACAAAAAAATAATTCAATACGTGGCATTAAATTCCAGCGCAATTATGGCAAAAGCGCTGCGCTTAACGAAGGCTTTAAAGCTTCGAAAGGCGATGTGGTGATTACGATGGACGCTGATATGCAGGACAGCCCTGATGAAATACCTGAATTGCGGAAGATGATAATGGCAGACGGTTTTGATTTAGTGAGCGGCTGGAAGAAAAAGCGCTATGACAATGCGCTGACAAAAAACCTCCCCTCAAAACTATTTAATGGCACAGCCAGCAGGGTAAGCGGCATCAAGCTGCATGATTTTAATTGTGGGCTTAAAGCATACCGGGGCAAAGTGGTAAAAAGTATTGAAGTATATGGCGAAATGCACAGGTATATCCCGTTACTGGCAAAATGGGCAGGCTTCAGGAAGATAGGGGAGAAAGTAGTGGAGCACAGGGCGAGGAAATACGGCACGACAAAATTTGGGTGGAACCGTTTTGTAAATGGTTTTTTGGATTTGTTCTCAATTATGTTCATGGGCAAATTTGGCAAAAGGCCGATGCATTTTTTTGGCTTGTGGGGCAGCATTGTTTTCTTTATTGGCTTTTGCATTTCGGTTTACCTTGCTGTTGAAAAGGTTTTCTTTGATAAGTTCAGCATGACTGAACGGCCTATATTTTATCTTGGCCTTATTTCTATTGTTGTGGGCACGCAGCTTTTCCTGGCAGGTTTTTTAGGTGAGATGATTGCAAGGAACGCATCTGACAGAAACTTTTATCTTATAGAAAAAAAATTAGGGCTGTAACTCATCCATGAATAAATCTGTTGTTATCATCGGCCCGGCGCATCCATTAAGAGGCGGGCTTGCATCGTATGATGAAAGATTGGCAAGGGAATTTATGGCAAAGGGCTGCGAAACAAAAATTTATACATTCTCTCTCCAATACCCCGGTTTTCTATTTCCCGGCACCACACAATATTCAACAGAGCCCGGCCCTAATGATTTGAACATAAAAGTTTGTATCAACTCTGTCAATCCCTTCAACTGGCTTTCTGTTGGCAACGAATTGAAGAAACTGCAACCTGATATTATTGTGGTAAGGTATTGGCTGCCGTTTATGGGGCCTTGCCTTGGTACCATCCTGAGAAAAGCGAAGAAGAATAACCGCACTAAAGTTGTTTGCATAGCAGATAATATTATCCCTCATGAAAAAAGGCCCGGCGATGTGCCCTTTACAAAATATTTTGTAAAGCCTGTGGATGCTTTTATCACTATGAGCGAAAAGGTATTGGGCGACTTGCCAATATTTGCAGCAGGCAAACCGGCGAAGTTTGTGCCGCATCCTTTGTATGATAATTTTGGGGAGAAGATAAGCAAAGGGGAAGCAAGGAAATATTTGGGAATTGCAAGCGATGAAAAAATACTATTGTTTTTTGGCTTCATCCGTAAGTACAAAGGGCTTGACATTTTATTTGAAGCGATGAAAAAGCTGAAAGGCAAACCATATAAATTGTTAGTAGCCGGTGAGTTTTATGAGGATAGAAAACAGTATGACGAACAAATTGCATCGCTTAAAATAGAAGAACAATTGATTTTAAAAACAGGCTTTATCCCCGACAGCGAGGTAAAATATTACCTGTGTGCTGCCGACGTGGTGGTGCAGCCTTACCGCAACGCAACACAAAGCGGCGTTACGCCATTGGCTTACCATTTTGAAGTGCCAATGATTGTAACAAATGTTGGCGGGCTCCCTTCTTTGGTGCCTGATGGGAAAGTTGGTTTGGTAGCAGAGCCAAACGCAGAATCCATAGCACAGAAAACGATTGAATATTTTGATAAAGGCGCTGAATCTTTTCTGCCCTATCTTGTAGAGGAAAAGAAAAAATACAGTTGGGCCAAAATGGCAGAAGCCATATTTGAGCTGTCTTCAAATATTAAAACATAAATTTAAAATATTAAATCCTTAATGATTTACAGAAGCAAAGCACCTTTGCGTATTGGCCTGGCGGGAGGCGGCACAGACGTGAGCCCTTACAGCGATATTCATGGTGGGGCTATATTGAATGCAACTATTTCCCTTTCTGCACACGCAAGCATTGAGTTGCTGGATGCAAATGAAATAATAGTAGAAACATTAGACCGGAAAGAGCAGCAACGCTTCCCTTTGTCAAACAGCTTGCCTATTGACGGCCATCTTGATTTATTAAAAGGCGTATATAACCGAATACAAAAAGATTTTGGTTTCCCTGCAAGAGGCTTCCGCTTGTCAACTTATGTAGATGCTCCGGCAGGTTCCGGGCTCGGCACGTCTTCTACTTTAGTGGTAGCCATACTCGGCGCTTTTGTTGAAATGCTTAAGTTGCCATTGGGCGATTATGATATTGCACATTTGGCTTATCAAATTGAAAGGGAAGATTTGCAACTGGCTGGCGGCAAGCAAGACCAGTATGCGGCTACCTTTGGCGGCGTGAATTTTATGGAATTTTATGGCGATGACAAAGTAATAGTAAACCCTCTCCGCATAAGGCCGGAGTATTTGCACGAGCTGGGGAATAATTTAGTGTTATACTTTACTGCTTCTTCAAGGGAAAGCGCAGCCATTATTAAAGAACAGGTAAAAAATGTAAATGAGAAAAACGAAAAGAGCATTGAAGCGATGCACCAACTGAAAGAGCAATCACGGATGATGAAGGAGGCATTGCTTAAAGGGAAGTTG
>CAYRRL010000226.1:0-5593 GCA_964426665.1 uncultured Ferruginibacter sp.
TTGAAATGCCGAGGTTATCTGCAAGGCCAAAAGCGCCTTGGCCGTAGATAATACCAAAGTTTACGCTCTTGGCTTTGTAGCGCATCTCTTTTGTTACATCTTTTTCTTCTACATTAAAAACCTTTGCTGCTGTGGCAGTGTGAATGTCTTTTCCTGTTTTGAAAGCATTGCACATGTTTTCGTCGCCGCTGATAGCTGCTACAATCCTTAATTCAATTTGTGAATAGTCAGCACTCATTAAAACAAAATCTTCATTGCGTGGGATGAAAGCTTTTCTAATCTCCCTTCCCCTTTCTGTTCTTACAGGAATGTTCTGGAGGTTAGGGTCAATGCTGCTAAGCCTGCCCGTGACAGCAACAGCCTGGGCATAGGATGTATGCACACGGCCGGTTTTTTTGTTCACCATTTCCGGCAATGCATCCACCTAAGTATTCTTTAGTTTAGTCAGTTCACGGAAGGCAAGTATGTCATCGCAGATTTTGTTTTTTACTGCCAGCTTTGTCAATACATCTTCGCCTGTGGCATACTGGCCGGTCTTTGTTTTTTTTGCTTTGGGGTCGAGTTGTAATTTTTCAAATAAGACTTCGCCCAATTGTTTTGGGCTCGCCAAATTAAACCTTACACCAGCTTGCTGGTACACTGCTTCTTCGCTTTTTTTTGCATCTGCCTCTAACAGCTTGCTGTAATCTTTTAAAAATGCTTCATCAATTTTTATCCCTTCAAACTCCATATCTGTAAGCACCTTTACTAATGGGTTCTCTACTTCGTAAAAAACTTTTTCTACTTCTTTTGCTTTTAACTGGGGAAGAAAAATGTTTTTCAGTTGCAATGTGATGTCTGCATCTTCTGCTGCGTAGTCCTTTATTTTTTCAACTTCCACATCCCTCATATTGCCTTGTGTTTTTCCTTTCTTGCCAATTAGTTCTTCAATATGCACCGGTTCATAACCTAAATATTTTGCACTCAATGCATCCATGCTTCTCTTGCCGTCAGGCTCTATTACATAATGCGCCAGCATGGTATCAAAAATATTCCCCTTCAATTCAAAGCCATACCATTTCAGCATCAGCATATCATACTTGATGTTTTGCCCAACCCATGTTATAGATTCATTGTTGAACAGTTGTTGAAAGTTGTTTAAAAGGTCAATGCATTTCTCTTTATCTGCGGGGCAGGGAACATAGTAAGCTTCGCCGGGAGTAAATGAAAAACTCAGGCCAACCAATTCTGCAGCATTGGCATCTATGCCAGTTGTTTCTGTATCAAAGCAAATTTCTGGTTGCGATAATGCGGTTGCAACAAATTGCCGTATCAGCTTTTCGTCATCCAGTAAAATGTAGTTATGCTCAGTGTTGTTTATGTTTTTGTCAACTACAGTTACAGGCTCTTCAGAACCGCCATCGGCCGGGCTGGAAGCTGCCGCCGGGGTTGGTGCAGTTTCTTTTGTTTCGATAATATTCCCAAACAAATCCATCTGCACATTTGCTTCCTTTGCTTTTGGCGAAGCGCCCGATGATGAACTTCCCGATGCAACCCCACCAACCTCTTCCCCTAAAATTCTTTTCGCAAGTGTTTTAAATTCCAGCTCATAAAATACTTCCCTCAACGCATCTTTATTCATCTCTTTCACCATGAAATTCTCCTCATGGAATTCAGCCTTAGGGATATCAGTAATAATTGTCGCCAATTTCTTGCTCATAATCGCATCATCTTTACCGTTCTTTATCTTTTCGCCCATGGTGCCTTTTATGTTTTCTGCATTGGCTAAAATATTTTCAAGCGTATCATATTCTGCCAGCAGCTTCGCTGCAGTTTTTTCCCCCACGCCTTTTATACCGGGAATATTGTCTACCGCATCGCCCATTAAACCTAAAATATCTATCACCTGATCCACTCTTTTAATGCCCCATTTTTCACACACTTCTTTTGGCCCTAAAATTTCATATACGCTTCCCTGGTATGGCGGTTTATAAATTTTAATATGCTCTGTTACTAACTGCCCATAGTCTTTATCTGGCGTTACCATATACACATCGTATCCTGCTGCTTCTGCTTTTTTTGCCAAAGCGCCAATCACATCATCTGCTTCATAACCATCAATACCAATTACAGGGATATTCATTGCTTCAATAATGCGTATAATATCAGGCACTGCAGAAGAAATATCTTCCGGAGTTTCCTGCCTGTTGGCTTTATAGTTGGCAAAATCGGTATGGCGTTCTGTTGGGGCTGCCGTATCAAAGCATACTGCCATATGCGAAGGCTTCTGGTTAGTAAGCAAGTCAACTAAAGTATTGGTAAAGCCAAATTGTGCATTGGTGTTGCGCCCTTTGCTTGTAATGCGTGGGCTGCGTATGAGTGCATAATATGCCCTGAAGATGAGTGCATATGCATCAAGAAGGAATAATTTTTTTTGCATGGGATAAAAGTAATTTTTTGCCACGAATGGCACGAATTAACACGAATAAAATTTTTTGCCATCCCGATAGCTATCGGGACACGGATTAACACAGATGAAAAAGGCAAGAGAAAACGAATTCTCCTGCCTCATCTCTTTATGCTCCTTTTCTCCTTTAACCCCTTAGCCTAAAAACGAGTGTCAATAAATAGCGGCAACATGGCTCTCCAGGTAGGCCAATCATGTTTCCATTCTTCTCCCCATACGCTTAATTCGTAATTGATTCCCTTGTTGTATAACACACCGGCAAATTCCCTTGCTGCGTCAGGCGCTTCGTAAGGGCCGCTGCCGGTAAGGATATGTATGTGGTTGCTTTTTCTTATTTGCTCTAAAATATTGTGGTCGGTTAAGTTGGGCATATAATGGCAGGGCGAATTATAATATACCTGCTCATCATAAAAACCTTTGGTGTACTCCATCAAATTATAAACGCCGCTCATGGCAATCACGCCATTGATTAAATCAGGGCGCTTTAAAAATAAATTCATGCTGTGCAAGGCGCCAAAAGAAGCGCCGGAAATAATAATTGGCGAATCCCACGACGTATTGTTTTTTATAAAAGGGATTACCTCATTGTATATGTATTCGTTAAACTGGTTATGGCGGATAGCTTTGTGTTCGCCTGCCATTTCGTTGTTAAGCCAGCTTTCATTATTGATACTGTTTACTGAAAATACTTTTACTTTCCCTGCATCAATCATTGGCGCAAGGGAATCAATTAACTGGAAACGTTCATATTCTAAGTAGTCGGCAGCAGCGGTGGGCACCAGCAGCAATGCAAAGCCATAATGGCCGTACATCGCTACGGGCATGTCTTTTTGAAGGGCGGGGCTGTACCAGCTTGTTAAATTCCTTTCCATAACAGGTAGTTCGTTTATAAATAAAAATGAGAAGCCAAAATAACAACAAATGCCCGGGTGCAGAAATTTAATATATTTGGCATCGGTTATTTGGTAAAAAGAATAACCCTTAAAAACTATTATTATGAAGAAAATATTGTTTTTCCCTTTTGCTTTGTTGCTTTCCTTGTTTTTTGTTTCCTGCGAAAAAGAATACAGTGTTGACACCGGCGGAACGCCCAATAGCGGGCTTGCCTTATTCAGCCTTTTGGGAGGCTCGTCAAGCTGCACCGGTTTCGCTGTAAGCGGCACGTACAAAGCGGGCGTAGCCATGGATGCTGCCAACACAGTTGTATTGAATGTGCAAGTGGACTCGATAGGTGCCTACAGCATATCAACCAATACAGTAAACGGTATTAGTTTTTCCGGGTCGGGTGCATTTACAGCCACCGGGCCGCAAACCATTACCCTTTCCGGAACCGGGACCCCACTCGCCACCGGCGATTTTGATTTTAGCACAGGCGCAGGAAGCTGCTCTTTTACTGTAACTTTTGTGCCTAACGGCGGAAGCTCAAGCGGCACAGCAGTATATACTTACAGTGGTGGCACCTCTGCCTGCACAGGCGCAATATTGGGTGGCACATATACACAGGGCACAGCTTTAACGCCGTCCAATACTGTATCATTACAAATTGATGTAACAACTGCCGGCACTTATAATATTTCCACAGCAGTAGTTAATGGAATCTCCTTTAGTGGCTCCGGAACCTTTAGCGCTACAGGCCCGCAAACATTAACGCTTACAGGCACGGGCACGCCAGCGGCAGGCGGCAATTTTAATTTTGTGCCCGGCACCACAGGCTGTACATTTTCTGTAACAGTTGTTGCTACTGTTGCTGCTTGCAAAGACTGCTTGTATTACCCATCTTGCGTAGGCTCAAAATATACTTTTGCAGATACAATCAATGGCACTCCGTATGTGCTCGTATCTGAATATATTTCTTCTGTAGATACAACAATTGGAGGAGTGGTATTTCAAAAAATTAAGTCCAATACAACGCCTGCGGCGCTTGCAGGAAACAGCACGATTTACTACAATTGCTCAGGAGGCGTAACCACTTTAAAAGCGTATAACGCAGTTACGATTGGAGGCACATCAGTAGTTGAAAGCACTGTAAGGCCAATTAAAGAAAATGCTGCAATTGGCGATACATGGACCGACTCGAATCCATATCCCGGTGTGCCCGGTACAACCTATGAGTCTGCATTTACCATTGCAGAAAAAGGGATATCAAGAACACTGGCGGGAGTAACTTATAATGATGTAATTCATATTCATCTGGAAACAGGCTCCACTACGGGAGGTGTGTATTCAGCGAGTTCTACTACGGAATATTATTATGCAAAGGGAATTGGGTTGATTGAAACAGAAACGACATTGTTATCAACAGGGCAAGTGCGTCTGCACCAAGTGCTTCAAACATATTTTATTCCATAAGAAGAGGGATAATGAAATTTGCAAAAAGGCTTGAATCAATTCAAGCCTTTTTATTTATAGAACGCCTTCTTTTATCTCCGTCCACAATTCCCTGTAACATTGCGCCGCATAACTGCTGTTGGCAAATTCCATAATAGGCGCTTTGTGCACTCCCATTTTTTCCACATCGCTTAAATAAGGGATATAGTTTTGGAAAAAGCGCTTGTCTTTGTACAATTCTTGCATCACTTCATTGTGCAGGTTTTTTCGCAGGTCTGCCATGGTAAAAAAGCACATCATCTTTTTTACATCCAGGTCCTTTTCTTTAAAATAATCCTTTACCATGTGGTAAGTACGCACAGATAAAGTGGTTGGTATCACAGGCATCAGCACAATATCTGCAGCAGTAAAAATATTTTCGTGCAATGCGCTGAAGCCGGGCGGGCAGTCAATAAAAACAAACTCATATTCGCCACCCAATTGTTTCAACACATTCTTCAGCCTGTTTTTATTGCCTTTCATCTCCTCCAGCATTATGTCAAAGCTTTTGCTGCTGTTGTCAGCCGGTATCACATCCACTAATTCAAAGTCTGTGCTCAGGATAGCGCTTTCCAGTTCGGCATCTTTAGTAATGAGTTTTTTTATTCCGGGGTGTGTTTTAGGTTTTGCTTTGTAATAAAATGAAGAAGAGCCTTGTGGGTCAATATCCCATAGCAATGTTTTAAAGCCATCTGCTGCGGCCAGGTAAGTAAAGTTTACGCAACTGGCGGTTTTGCCTACGCCGCCTTTAAGGTTGTAGAGGGCAATCGTGGTCATGGT
>CAYRRL010000227.1:0-4344 GCA_964426665.1 uncultured Ferruginibacter sp.
AGTTGACTCTGGCAGCAGCAATGACAACAACAGCAATAACAATAACAATAGCAATGATGCAGGCAACGAGGGCAATGCCACCCAAAGAGGCAAGCCAACCAATAAAGGCGGCGGCGGTTTAAAAAATACTGAGCCGCCTGATGTGGCACAGCAAATGACGGATGCAGAAACTGCGTATGGTGCTGCAAAATACAGCGATGCCCGCTACTCAATACAGCAAGCTTTGATGGGTGTGGAAATACAGTTGGGCAGGGAAATTTTGAGAAGCTTGCCGAACCCTGTGAACGAACTTGAAAAAGACACAACACAAGACAAAGTATCAACAGCGCAATGGGGGTGGAACAATATGACCATCCAGAGGGTTTACTCTGACAACAAAGACAAACAGCTTAGTGTATCAATCGGCAACAACGCATTGTATTCAAGCTGGGTGAGCCTTTATTTTAACAATGCTTATGGGATGCAGGCAAACATGGAAAACCAAAACATGAAACAAACAAAAGTAAAGGGCAGCAAAGCAATTATTCAATACAGCGATGACAAAGGTTATACACTGATTGTGCCAATGGGCCAATCATCAATGATAGTATGGGAATGCATCAACTTTGCAGACGAAAACGAAGTAATGAAAGCTGCCAATGCTTTTGATATTGACAGTATTAAAAAAAGCCTTGGCGAAAAATAACCTTAACTAAAAAATTGCAATCATGAAATCAATAAGCATATTACTCATTTTTATTTTGATTAACACTTTGCTGTTTGCACAGGGCAATTTCAAAACACAAATTACCACAGCAAAACAATCTTATTCAACCGGCAAGCTGGAGGATGCCCACTTTGCTTTGCAACAGGCACTACAGGAACTTGACATTATCGTCGGCAAAGAAGTTTTAAAACTAATGCCGCAAAAATTAGACAGCCTTGCCAGCAACCCTAGAGAAGACCATGTGTCTGCCAACGCTGGTTTTATAGGCGCCACTATACACCGCAGCTACGGAAGGCAGGGCAAAGTGAGCGTGGAAATAATTAACAACTCCCCTTTAATTGCTTCCCTTAATACTTTTCTTAGTTCATCATTGCTGGGTGGCATGGCAAGAGACGAAAACACAAAAGTGGTAAAAGTACAGGGTTATAAAGCAAGGCTTGAAAAGCAAGGCGAAAGCAGCGATGGCAAACCAAACTATAATTTGCAAATACCTTTCAATGGGGCATTGATGACAATAACAGCTAACGAGCTTGATGAAACACAGATACTGTCAATTGCAAACAGTTTCCCATTAGATAGCATTGCTAAATTGATACAATAAAAACGGCTCATAACAACGCCGGCCCAACAAAGTTGGGCCGGCGTTGTTATCTTAAAGAGCTGGGCAACATTGCCTGCATGCTTACTTTGAAAAACTCAGCGTACAGTCAAACTTGCCTTCTTCTTGCCCGAGCTCGGCCGCTGCAGCATTGCTCACAAGGATAACCAGCCCATTGTTCCTTTTAATGTCAGGCATTACATCAAGCACTTTGGCATAAATTGATTTGCCGGTAGCGGTGCTGGTAATCTTTACAATAGTTTCTGGCGAGGCCGAATTGTGAAGGCAATAATATTTGCCATCGTCCCAGCCGCTTGTGCTTTTAAACACACCTGCTGTGCCGCTTTCGCTGTCAATACTGCCATTTTTAGATTGCTCGGCAAAAATATTTTTAAAATACCCTCCACTAATTTTCCCTTTAGCTGTTGCAGGCGCTGGCTTTTCTTCACTCTTAACTGCAACAGTTTCTTTCTTCCCTTCAACAGCTTTTTCTGCTTCCAGTTGCGCTTCTTTTTTTACAACAGGCGTTTCTTTTACTTGTTTTGGTTCAGGCTTCTTTTCAACTTCTTTCGCTATTTCTGTTTTCGGTGCCTCTTTCACTTGCTTTGGCGCTGGCTTGCTTTCTGGCTCTTTAGCCGGGGATGTGCTCACTGTTGCAGGTAACACCGCTTTTGCGCCATTGGCAAGTGCCGACAATTCCTTTTTCACTTTCAAATATCCAACAATCAATTTGGTGCCATTGCTAACAGCGTCGCCTGAAATATTGTTCCATTGTTTTAATGTTTCCAATGGAAGTTTGTTGTAAGAGGTGGCAATCCTGTACAAGCCTTCTTTTTCTTTTACAATATGGTACAAAGGCACCAGCGCTTCGTCGGCGCCTGCCATGCCATCCTGAGAAAAATTGCTTGTGAGCGGCACTTTAATTTGCTGGTTAAGGGCAAGGCCTTTTTCCAGTTCCAGTTTATTAAATGGCGCTATTTCTTTCGGGCTGATATTGTAAAGCCTGCCAATGCTGTAATAATTTTCTTTGGGGGCTACAGTATGTGCAATATATAAATCAGGGGCTGTGCCTTCTATTACAAGGGGCTTGTTTTGCGCCGCTGCCATAAAGGGCGATAAAAAAAACAGGATTATAATACGCTTCATGCTTTTTGCTTTCTATTGTGGCAAAGATGCAAAAATTAGTTGGTTGGCAGATACATTACTTGTTAAGAATACGCCACTCTTTTGGGTAATAGTTATTGATGCGGCCAGGCAGCAGCTTAACCCAGCCTAACCCAAGCTGCTGGTATTTTACCAATGCCCAGCCTTTCAGTTTTGTATCTACGGTAATGTCCTGCTTGCGCAGGTATTGCAAAGCGGCGGCTTCATTTACTTCAATGCCATTATAACCATGGTTGATAATTGTGCTTACTCCCAGTTCGTGGTTTGGAATCAGTTCATCCCGTATAATACTGCCAAGCCTTACGCCAGCTTTTTTTATATAGAGTGTGTTTTGAATGGCAGCAAATATTTCTTCAAACTGTTTAGGGATGGCAATTGCTTCTTCATTTTGCTTAATAAAGAAATAAGCATCTGTATTTTTTAAAAAAGGCGTAAGCGCTTCAAGTTCTTTGGCGCTGAATTTTTCTCTTTTATCTTTCCTTTTCCCTTCCTGCCCGCCGCTATCATTTCCTTTCTTTCTAAAAGCCGCTATAAAAAAGCCTTCGCCCTTTACTTTATCAGGGTAAAACCTGTAACCATAAGCTTTGTGTTTTTCTGATTGTGTTTCCACAACCCCCCATCCTTCATCAACCTTAAGCCTTACGCCTTCAACCCCAAACCCTTCAATCAGCCAATCCGCAATTTGCTCGTCTTCTTCCTCGCTGTAAGAACAGGTGGAATAAATCAATATGCCTTCCTCTTTTAACGCAGGCAGTATATCAGCTAAAATCCTCTGTTGCCTTTGGCTGCACAATGCTACATTTTGCAAGCTCCATTCATTAATGGCTTCCCTGTCTTTTCTAAACAAACCGCTGCCGCTGCATGGCGCATCCACCACAATGGCATCAAAATAATTTGGCAGCCGCTCAAAATCTTTTGCATCATTGTTTGTAACAATAACATTGGCAGCGCCCCACTTAGTTATGTTTTCCGATAGAATATTTACCCTTGTTTTGATTACTTCATTGCTAACGAGCAAACTGCTATCGTTTAATAAGGATTGTATTAAAGTTGATTTGCCGCCTGGGGCAGCACACAAATCCAATACTTTTATTGGCTTGGATAAATCAACAGTTTGCTTTAATGCTTCCTCCAAAAACATGCTGCTGGCTTCCTGTACATAATAAGCGCCTGCATGGAACAAAGGGTCGAGTGTGAATGAAGGGCGTTCGCTTAAATAAAAGCCATTAGGGCACCAGGGAATTTGTTCTGATTGAGATTTGAAAATTGAAAATTGATCCCGATAGGTATCGGGATTGAAAATTTTGTTGGGGTTCTTTCTTACAGAAGTTACCTGCACACCGTCCCGGTGCACTTGCTCGAAAGCAGTTTTATCAAAGCCTTTTACCTTTTCAATTGATTGTATAAATACTGATGGTAACTGCATAAAAATCACAGGCAAATATCAGCAAATAAAAGTTCAACAAAGCGGATAGGTTACGGGCTGTTTGTTTATCTTGTTGCAAATGCTTCTATAAAACTAACTTATTATGATTAAGCAACTTCTTGTTATTACACAACTCTTCGTTTTCACTTCATCTGCACAAAAACTTAAACCGGGTTTTGACAAAGATGAATACAAAGAGCTGATGTATGTATCTGCACGCACAACCGCCAGCCCCAATTATTACAATAAGCTCCCGGCCCCTGCGCATTTTAAAATGCTATACCAAAGTGATTCGATGGGACTTGATAATTTATGGGACTTATGGAAGGATGAAAACGATGTGGCTGCCATCAGCATACGTGGCACAACGCAAAAAGGCATAAGCTGGCTCGAAAATTTTTATGCAGCCATGGTGCCTGCAAATGGTGAGATAAAAGTTTCCGATGATTA
>CAYRRL010000227.1:4354-5586 GCA_964426665.1 uncultured Ferruginibacter sp.
AAATACCAATTGGCAGATAATCCCAACGCAACGGTGCATGTGGGCTGGGTAATTGGGCTTGCTTTTTTAAGCAGGGGCATGATGCCTAAAATTGATTCGTTGTATAAAACCGGCGTAAAAGATTTTTTGATTGTAGGGCACAGCCAGGGCGGCGCTATTGCTTACTTGCTCACTGCCTATTTATACCATTTGCAAAAACAAAATGTACTGCCACCAGATATACGCCTGAAAACATATTGCAGCGCAGGCCCCAAGCCGGGCAATTTATATTTTGCTTACGATTACGAAGCGCTTACGCAAAATGGCTGGGCATACAATGTTGTCAATAGCGCAGACTGGGTTCCTGAAACACCTTTCTCCATCCAAACTTTGAATGACTTTAATGCAACTAACCCATTTATTGGCGCCAAAGCAATTATCAAAAAGATGGGCTTCCCCAAAAACCTTGTTTTGAAGTGCGTTTATAATAAAATGGACAGGAAAACAAGAAAAGCAATGAAATACTATTGCAAAAACTTAGGCACAAGGGCAGGCTCTATGTTAAAAAAACCGTTGCCCGGCTTTGAGCCGCCTCAATATTCCGAATGCATGAACTATGCAAGAACAGGCAATTATATTATACTGCAACCTGATGAAGAATATTACAAACTATTCCCCGGCAGCAGGGAGAATGTTTTTATCCATCATTTGCATAAGCCGTACCTATACCTGCTTGATAAGCTAAAATAAATCAGGCTGTGGGAAAGCCCCTAAGCCCCGCCTGCTGCCCGAAAGTTTGCCGGCATATTATTTTTTAGCCGGAATGCAGTACGGCAAAAAGTTTTAGCGAAATAGAACCCGGCCTGGCGCCACGGCCTTCTTTTTAATTCCGGTGTGCAAAACAAAAAATGAGTGCTATAAACAACATAATGTACCTCCCGTCCGTTCTTGCTGCAATAGCGTGGCCGTTTTGCTGCGTCATTGGCAAAGTGATGCCAGCAATACATTTTTTTGATAGCCGTTTTTTAAGGGTTTGCCGCAAACATGCATAAAAACAATAACCATAAAAAATTAAAACCTGTATTATGAAACAAACTGTGAACAACAAGCCAAAAGTTGCAGATTTCTTAAACGAATTTTTTGGCGGCAGCAAAACAAAACAACTTATTCAGGGCAACGAAGCCGAAAGCTTCCCTGAAATGTTTAAAGCCTGGCTGAAGCTTTCTAAAAAAATACAGGGGGCAAAACCCGGC
>CAYRRL010000228.1:0-5528 GCA_964426665.1 uncultured Ferruginibacter sp.
TTAAAGTCGAAGTGCTCGCTAACTGCAGCAGTAAGCACAGTATTAAAATTAAGCCTGTTGGTATAAGTCACCCTGTCTTCAACAATATAATGTGAGCGCTTGCCTGTTACATTGTTGCCCTGAATGCCGTTGGCGTCCTTTATAGTTTCGTTGCTTATATAATTGGTATTATATAAAGCGCCCCAGTTAATTTGCCTGCGGTCAACATCGTTCTGCAATGCAAAGAGCGTTTGTAATTTTACTACAGTGTCTAATTGGTAGCTTGGCAGGTAGCGGTAATAATCCGGCCTTGGGTCGGCTGCATTGTACCAGTCAATACCGCTTACGCTTCTTTTGCCATATATATAGGCACCAGCCGTTACAAGGCTCATTTTATCATTCAGTTTCCAGTCGTGTGTAAGTATAAAAACAGGCTGGAACACTTTGGCAACGCTGGAATTTCTTTTTTTGCCGTTTTGCATGCCCCATAGTGGGTTGTAGTTTTGGTTGCCTGAAATATCAAGCATTTCCTGCACTGCCCAGGTACTGCGGCCGCTTTCAGTTGGCGAAGCCATAGCTACTGCCGAAAGCAGGTGCCTGCTGTTTATCCTTTTGTCAACAGCAAGGAAACCGGAAGCCCCTCTGAAGTAAGTGCCCTCAATAAAACCTTCATCAGACCAGCGGCCAGAGCCTGCCACGGTAAATGCCCAACCGGTTTTTGACATTCCGGTTGAGTGGCTAAACTTAACCAGGTTTTCGTAAGTGCGGTTAGCTGCGCTATAGCCAACAATAGTTTGTTTGCGCTGCTTGCTTGCCCTTACATCTATGGCCATAATACCACCAAAATCGCCGAAAGCATAACCAGTAGGCCTGAGGCCCAGCGTAGCGTCCCTGTTCCTCAACACATCATTAAGGCCGCCCCACAAACCAAACGGGGTAAAGCCGTTATCAAGGTTTTCCATTGGCACACCGTTCATATAGGTGCCAAATGCATCAGCATCATAGCCCCTGAACCTGAACCGCACCGGGTTAAAATGGAATACAGCGCCATTGTAATACGGGTCCCTGCCTGCAGTAAGCACAGACGAAACGTTTTGTGCACTGCCATCCTGGTTGTCGTTTTCATCTACTGACACAATAGGAATATTGTCCAGCAGGCTTTCTTTTGTTTCTTCGTTGTTGCTGGTATCGGCTTTCTCCTTGCCGTTTTGGGCAGCTGCGCCCGGCGCATAAGCTACTGCCAGCAACACCAGAAAAAGGTAAATTTTCAATTTGCTCACAATCTTAATTTTAGTTAAAAAGTTGCCAAAGGTAGAGTTTAGTTTTGGTTTTGGGTGAAAAAACAGCCTGTTAACTTAAAGTTTATTTGCCAACAGGAAATAAACATGAAAAACCATTTCAATACCTTTGGCGCTTTATTTATAAAAAATATGAGACACTTACTATTTAGCATTTGCTGCCTTTGCCAATTTCAACTTTGTGTTAACGCACAGAAAGCCAACTACAAAGTGGCAGTTGTGGGCTTTTACAACCTTGAAAATTTATACGACACCATCAACGACCCTTCAAAAGACGATGAAGAATTTTTGCCGGGCGGCGCCCGGCTTTACAACAGTGAAGTATATAACGACAAACTGGGCAGGCTGGCGCATGTGCTTTCTGAAATGGGCAAAGACCGTTCGCCTGATGGGCTGGCCCTTGTAGGCGTAGCCGAAATTGAAAACGATACAGTGCTTACCGATTTGGTAAAGCAGGACAGGCTTAAAGACAGGCATTGGAAATTTGTTCATTACAATTCGCCGGATGTAAGGGGCGTTGACGTTGGCTTATTATATAACCCTAAATATTTTTCTGTGCTCAACAGTGCCCCCCTGTTTGTACAACTGCCCGGCGGCAGCAAAGAAGCTTTCTTTACAAGGGATGTACTATATGTAAAAGGCATGCTGGGCCAAGATACGGTGCATGTATTTGTAAACCACTGGCCATCTCGCCGTGGAGGCGAGGAAAGGTCGGCCCCGGCACGTGCAGCAGCAGCCATGGTGTGTAAAAAAAGGGTTGATTCACTTACGGCACTTGACCCTAATGTAAAAATTATTGTAATGGGCGACCTTAACGATGACCCTATAAGCCCCAGCTTAACGGAAGTGCTGAAAGCAAAAGGGAAAATGGAAGATGTGAAAGCGCCTGAAATGTTCAACCCATGGGTGTGGTATTATAAGAAAGGCCTCGGCACCCTGGCTTACCAGGATTCGTGGGGGTTATTTGACCAAATAGTACTTTCGGCTGGTTGGTTGCCCAAGGAGCAAAAGGGTTTCCATTATTACAAAGCCAATATTTTTAACCAGGAATTTATGGTTCAAAAAACCGGCAAGTACCATGGCTATGCTAAAAGGACTTATGATGGCAACACCTATAATTATGGCTACAGCGACCATTTCCCTACTTATATAACCATGCTTATGAAAGTGGAATAATTCGTTTTATTAAAACCACGCCTGTTTAAAATAATTTGCCGCAGCATTTGATAAAAGCGCTGCGGCATTTTTTATTGCTGCATCATCGCTCCCTTTTTGCGTTAGTGCAACCACAATTGGTTTGCCTGCTTTTTGCATGGCCGCCTTGCCTAAAGTGTTTTGCCCGCAAAATATTATCAAAGGGGTTTGCCTTTTTTTAGCAAGCATCGCTATTTCATAAACTGCTTTCCCCTGCAGGCTTTGGCTATCTAATTTCCCTTCACCTGTTATTACAATACCTGCGCCTTCTATTTGCTCCTCTATCTTGCTTATATCAATTATAAATTTTGCGCCGCTTACAATTTGTGTTTTAAAAAAAGCAGCAAGCCCGGCCGCTGTACCGCCAGCTGCGCCGCTACCAGAAAAGCTGGCAATATCCTTCCCTGTTTGCAATTGGATAATGTATGCGAAATGCCGCAGGCCTTTGTCCAAAATTTTTACAGCATTTCCATCAGCGCCTTTTTGAGGTGCATAAATATATGCAGCGCCTTGCCTGCCAAACAATGTGTTGGCTACATCGCAGGCAACAACAAATTCAACTGATGGCAACAATGGCGGCGGCTCAATACTGTTAACAGATGATAAGCTTGCGCCAACAGGCGGCAAAATGTTGCCCTGCTTATTTTTAAAACCAAAACCCAGCGCTGATAAAATACCAATGCCTGCATCGTTGGTGGCGCTGCCGCCAAGCCCTACTATTATTTTGCATGCGCCTTTTTCAATAGCATGCTGAATCAGCAACCCCGTGCCATAAGTAGATGTGTGCAACGGGTTTTGTTCATCCTCTTTCAACAACATTAAGCCACTGGCAGATGCCAACTCGATGATGGCTGTTTTATTTGTTTCGTCCCATTCATAAGTGGCATCAATTGCTTTCATTAATGGGTTAACAGCCTTGCAATGAACTGTTGCTGTTTGCCAATAATATTTTATGGCAGTTGCAAAGCCATCGCCGCCGTCAGCCATTGGGAAGATTTTTATTGCTGCATTTTTATTTGCCTGCAGTACGCCGCTGCGTATGCATTCGCATGCCTGCATGCTTGTCAGGCTCCCTTTGAATTTATCTGGTGCGATAATTACCTTTATATGCTCCATACTAAACTGGCAACTGGCTATACTACTACATTTTGCGGCTTGCCTTTCATAAAGGCTTTGATATTTTCCAACGTAATATCCATTATGCGCTGCCTTGCCTCTTTGCTTATCCATGCATTGTGCGGCGTTATAATACAGTTAGGCAAACCTGTCAAAGGGTTGTTTTTCTCCGGCGGCTCTTTGCTTAATACATCCAGTGCAGCGCCTGCAATTTTATTTTGGTACAGCACACGGCTCAGGTCTTTTTCATTTATCAATGCGCCCCTTGCGGTATTGATTAAATAAGCAGTTGGTTTCATCAGCCCAAGCAATTCCCTGTTCACAAATTCTTTGTTGGCACTGGTAAGCGGGCAATGCAACGAAACAAAATCGCTTTTGATAAACACATCATAGAGGTTTGCTTTTTTGCAATATTTTCCTGTTGCGCTGCCGCCATGATAAAGCACCTTCATGCCGAACGCATCCGCAACAGCAGCTACCTGCTTGCCTATTTTGCCCATGCCAATAATGCCAATCGTTTTATCCTTTAATTCAATAACTGGCTTTACTGAATAACACCAGTCTTTTGCTGTTTGCCATTCCCCATTGGCAACAGATGCTGCGTTTGGGCCAACACTGTTAGTTAGTTCAAGCAACAAAGCAAATGTGTGCTGCGCTACTGAATGCGTGCCATAGCCCGGCACATTGCATACGGCAATATTTTTCTTTTTTGCAGCTGCGGTATCCACATTGTTGTACCCGGTGGCAGTTACGGCTATCATTTTCAAATGGCTGGCTGCATTAATCACATCTGCATTAATTATTGTTTTATTGGCGATGATAATATCAGCCGCAAAAGTCCTTTCGATGGTTTCAACAGCAGCAGTGCGCTCGTAATATTCAGTATTGCCCAGCTTTTCAAATGATGCCCAGCTTAAATCCCCGGGGTTAAGGGTATGGCCGTCGGTAATTACAATTTTCATTTACTGTGTTTCATTAATCGTTCAAAGGCATAAAGGAAAGAAAATATTTTTTTGCAGAGCCTCATAAAAATAATTTAATTTACCCCTTCCAAACTGATTGCAAATTCCCCCGGTATGAAAAATAAAAACCAAGCCCCATCTAACAAATCCAGAAGGGATTTTATTAAAAACAGCCTTATTGCTTCCGCAGGTTTTTTTATTGTGCCACGGCATGTGCTCGGCGGCAAAGGCTTTATTGCGCCAAGCGATAAATTAATAATAGCCGGTATTGGCGCCGGCGGCAAAGGCGAAAGCGATATTGCCAACTTTTTTAAAAGCGGCAAGGCAGAGATTGCTTATTTGTGCGATGTGGACGACAGGCAATCAAAGAAGAGCAGGGAAAGTTTCCCTAAAGCAAAATATTATAAGGATTACCGTGAAATGCTGGAGAAAGAGCACAAGCATATTGATGCAGTGTCTGTATCTACCCCCGACCATAGCCATGCGGTGCAGGCAATGGCTGCCATGCAGCTTGGCAAACATGTATATGTACAAAAACCATTGACGCATGATATTTACGAAGCAAGAATGCTGACTGAAGCAGCCCGCAAATATGAAGTGGTAACGCAAATGGGCAACCAGGGAAGCAGCGGCGATGGCGTAAGGCAACTGATGGAATGGTACAATGCAGGCATCATTGGCGAAGCAACGGATGTGTATATATGGACAGACAGGCCGGTGTGGCCACAGGGAATTGAATGGCCAAAACAAACGGCGCCTGTGCCAAAAGAAATTGACTGGGATTTATGGCTAGGCACAGCGCCTTATAAAGAATATGTTGACAATATTGCGCCGTTCAACTGGCGTGGCTGGTGGGACTACGGCACCGGCGCACTTGGCGATATGGGCTGCCACCTGATTGAAGCGCCCTTCCGTGTGCTGGGGCTTGGCTATCCTGTAGAGGCAAGCTGCAGCGTTAGCAATACCTACACAGGCATAT
>CAYRRL010000229.1:0-5515 GCA_964426665.1 uncultured Ferruginibacter sp.
AGTAATAAGTAATTTTTCTGCAAACGAAATAGTGCTTCAACTGGCGCCATTTACTTTGGGTGGCGATGTAGTGGTAACCAGAACCTGTTCTGTACGGGTGGGTGGCATGAGAGTAAAAGGTGTGCGGGTGAAAAGCAGAAAGAATAATTTTAAAAATGCATTTGTTGATTTATTTGCACCCCCGCCTCTCAAAATATACCCTAACCCCATACAAAGAGGAAGCGCCTTTACCATCAGCCTGAAACTGAAGCAAACAGGTGTGTACGCCATACAAATAGTGGATGTTTCAGGAAGGATAGTAGCAGAGAAAAAGATAAATGCCCTTTCAAAAGAATGGAACGAAAAAATAGAAAGCAGCAGCAACTGGGCCGCAGGCACGTACTATGTAAAAGTGATGGATGAAAAAGGGAGGCTTTTTAAAAGCGCCGGCATAGCCGTGCAGTAATTAAAAATTAAGGAATGAAGCAACGAATAACCACCAATTAGTTTGATTGTTTCATTTCTTCATTCCTTCACTTCAAAGCAACTTTAGCCAACCTGTGCAAAGTGTATTTTTTGAAAGGCGCCGATTTTACGGTGCCTTTTTCTTTTATTTTATATTTTGCATCCTTATCTGAAAAGCCCTGATATTTGGCAACTAAAATTTAAACTGGTTTTTATGGCTGATACTGATACAATTGCTGGCTTGCGCCAACTGGACAGGGCACGTGGCTCTGTAGATGTAGTTGATTTTACATTTAATACCCTTACGGTATCAGGCTGGATACTTCACCCATCGCATAAAATAAAAAGTGTGTTAGTGTATATGGATGATGCAATGATTGGCGAATGCCCGGTAGCACTGCGCCCTGATGTTGCAAAAGCTTTTGGCCATATTCCACATGCCGGGCAATCCGGTTTTACTTTAAAAGCCAAAAACAAATCCAAGGCAGCATTAATAAATTTATTTATTGTAGGCATTACAACAGAAGGGATAAGGCTTGGGTTTCCATGGCACCAGCTTATTAAGGGTAAATCATCCCTACCGGTGCCATCAAAAACCTTGATGCACCGGGTTGCCGGCACACGTGACAAAAACTCTTTTCTGCAAACAGGGTTGAATGGGGCGCTTCAAATGATGGACGCAGTAAAGAGGCATACTGTTTTGAACGAACACAGTTCTTTGCTCGACTGGGGGTGTGGGTGCGGCAGGGTAGATTCTTTCATCGCACACTATTGGCCTGAATTGCCATTAAAAGGTTGCGATATTGATGCAGAAGCAACCAATTGGTGCAATAAAAATATAGCCGGTGATTTTTACGCAATCAGCACAGACCCGCCAACCCCGTTTGCTGACGGGGCCTTTTCGATAATTATAGCGTCTTCAGTAATGACGCATTTAACCGAAGCAAACCAATCGCTCTGGCTCCGGGAAATACACAGGCTGCTGGTTCCAAAAGGGATTTTTGTAGTTTCTGTGCATGGCACATTCGCAGCATCTTTTATCCCTGGTATGCTTGAAAGGCTATCAAAGCAAGAAATTATTGATGACCTTGGCGATAATACCCTCGATGGTGTTGCGCCTCCCGGTTATTACAGGGCAACATTTCAAACGCCGGGCTATGTGCACCGCAACTGGCTAAAAACTTTTGAAATACTTGAATATAAAGAAGGCGGCCTTACGAATTTTCAGGATTTAGTTGTTTTGCAAAAAAGGGGTAATTAGTTTATACAAGCACGCCAACCGCAATGCATAACACATTTGTAAGCTAAAATTTTTTTATGCCAATAAGCAAAGTAATTGTTTTCCTTTTGGTATGCACTGTTATTGTGTGCTTATTGCCATACTGCAAAACGATGCCAAAAGGCGCAGTGGCAGTTAAGCCGTTTGATATAAATAAATACCTGGGCAAATGGTATGAAATTGCAAGGTTTGATTACCGCTTTGAACGCAACCTGAAAAACGTAACGGCCGAGTATTCGCTAAATGAAGACGGCACTATCCGGGTACTGAATGGCGGCTACAACACTAAGGAAAACAAATGGAAGAAAGCCATTGGCAAAGCAAAGTTCAGGGACGGGAAAGACGAGGGGAAATTGAAAGTGTCGTTTTTCGGGCCCTTTTATGCAGCTTACAATGTAATAGCAGTAAGCCCCGATTATAAATACGCATTAGTGGCAGGCAACAGCCTCGGTTACCTGTGGCTGTTAAGCAGGGACAAAACAATGCCCGAAAACATAAAAGAGCAATACCTGCAAAAGGCAAGGCAAATTGGCTATGATACCAGCAAACTTATTTGGGTGCAGCAGGATTAAAGGCTGCAAATTTTAAAAAGCAAAAACTGCCAGAGCTTATTCCAACCGCAGGTTCATTATTTATTCCCGAGGCCATCAGTTTTTATTTTGCCTGAACCACCGAAGCCGGCGCCATGCATTCCCATCCCCGTGCACTGCCCTGCAGGCCTTTTGCAGCAAGCAATACTCATCCTCAGCAGGCTATTTGAAATATAAAAAACAATTTCTATTTTACCTGCACACCATCAAACTAACAGCCATGAAAAAATTCTTTAAAATTGCCAGCCGCATTTTGCTGGTGTTATTGATTATTGTTATTGGCATCGTTGGGTACATAAAAATCGCACTCCCCAATGTAGGCGATGCGCCCGATATGAAAGTGGAAGCCACCGCAGAGCGCATTGCCCGTGGCAGTTACCTGGCCAATAACGTTACCGTATGCATCGACTGCCACTCCACCCGTGACTGGGGCAAATTTTCTGGCCCCATTGTGCCCGGCACTTTTGGCAAAGGCGGCGAGCTGTTCGGCCAGAAGTTTGGCTTCCCCGGCGCCTTTTACTCAAAAAATATTACGCCGGAAGGCATCAGCCGCTATAGCGATGGCGAGCTTTTCCGCCTTATCACCACCGGCGTAACCAAAGAGGGAAAAGCCATTTTCCCTGTGATGCCTTACCACAACTATGGCCGCATGGACGAAGAAGACATCAAAAGCATTATTGCGTATATCCGTACGCTTAAGCCCATCAAAAACAATGTGCCTGCTTCCTCGCCCGATTTCCCCATGAACATCATCATCAATACCATACCACAAAAAGCATCGCTGACCAAGCGCCCCGATAAAAGCGATGCGGCAAACTATGGCGGATACCTGGCTATGGCGGCCAGTTGCATGGACTGCCACACACCGTTTGAAAAAGGGGAGTTTGCGAAAGGCATGGAGTATGGCGGCGGCAGGGAGTTCCCTTTTCCCGATGGGGCAGTGGTAAGGTCGTCGAACATTTCGCCTGATGTTACCGGGCTTGGCGCATGGACGGAAGAGATGTTTTTGGAACGCTTCCGCACCAATACTGATTCTGCCACAATGAGCCGCAGCATAAAACCGGGCGAATACAATACTATTATGCCCTGGACTATGTATGCCCGTATGGATGAAGGCGACCTGAAAGCGATTTTTGCTTATTTAAAAACAGTGAAGCCCATCAGCAACAAGGTGGCGAAATACAGCCCGGCAGGCAAATAAGCCAACGCCCGGCAGTACACGGAACATAGCTTAACCAGAATTCAAAGGCGGGCTTTTGCCATAGCCTTGTGCGCCCTTAAAAGCACCGGGATTTTGAAAATTATTACAGCAATGTTTAATGATTTATTACAATTTCTTCTGGCTTGCTTACAATTATTTCAGCCTTGCCTTTGTATTCTTTTAAAGTGCCGGTAACACAGATAGGCTGGTTGCCAAATAATTTTTCCGGGGTTTCTTTAAAATTGGCTAAGTCTTTTTTAAAGATTACAATGGTTAAGGGCGCATTGGGGTATTTAGCGCCCACATTGATAAAAGTAACTTTGTCAAAAGATTTTACGCCAAACACTTCACTGCACACGGTAACCTTTTCGCCAATATGGCTGCTTACAGACTCAACAGGTATTTTAGTTTGAGCAATTGCAATGGGAACGATAAAAAATGCGGCGATGGTGGCGAGGAGGCTTTTCATGGGGCGAAGTTAAAGTATTTCATCGCTACGGCGGTTTATTTGGCGCAGGGGTGCAGGGCAGGCATCTGCCTGGCAGTCCCGTGCCTTCCGGAAGAGCTTGCAATACAGCTTTCAAATGCTGGCAATACAGCAAGAGGGAAAACCAAAAGGCGCAAGGATTGCTGCCGCACAAAACCACTGCTGCACCTTTGCGCTAAAAGAGGGGTTAAATCGCAAAAACACAGCGTGGGCTTGTGTTTTTGCAGAGTGTTTTTTTAAAATGCAGTGTGAGGCCGCACAAATGCGGTGTAAAAAAGCGGTTGCAGCACCCGGTATTTAGTAAAACTATTTTTTCCTGTGCCGCCAGCGCATACCCATCCCTGTTTTATTAAAACGCTTTTGTTATTGGCACAAAATAAAAAGCCGCCCTGCTGGGCGGCTCCTTATTTAATAAACAAATGTTTTTTTACAGCGTGGACATGTCAATCACAAAGCGGTACTTCACATCGCCTTTCAGCATGCGTTCATAAGCTTCGTTTATTTCGTCCATGCGTATCAGTTCAATATCACTCACAATATTGTGTTTGGCACAAAAGTCCAGCATCTCCTGCGTTTCAGGAAGGCCGCCAATGAGCGACCCTGCCAGGCTCTTTCTGCCAAAAATAAGGCTCATGGCATGTACCGATGCCGGCGTGGGCGGCACACCCACACAAACCATCACCCCATTGGTACGCAGCAGGTTCATGTAAAACTGGTAATCATGATCGGCCGATACTGTATCGAGGATAAAGTCAAAATAATTTTTTACCGTGTCCACCTGTGCGGCATCGCTGGTAAGCACAAATTTATGGGCGCCCAGCCGGGCAGCATCCGCCGCCTTGGAAGCACTGTGGCTCAGCATGGTTACCTCGGCGCCCATGGCTGCCGCCAGTTTTACACCCATGTGCCCCAGGCCGCCCAGGCCCAGTATGCCCACCCTTGTGCCCTTGCCCACTTTCCAGTGGCGCAATGGCGAGTAGGTGGTAATGCCGGCACAGAGCAACGGCGCCGCCGCATCCAGCGGCAGGTTGTCGGCCACGTGCAATACAAAATCTTCATGCGTTACAATGGAGGCACTATAGCCGCCATGTGTGGTGGGGGCGGTGCCATATTTATCAGGGCTGCCATAGCTGAAGGTGGGGCCGGTGCTGCAGTATTGCTCCAGCCCTTCCCTGCAGTTGACGCAGGTGCGGCAACTGTCTACCAGGCAGCCCACAGCGGCACGGTCGCCCACTTTAAATTTTTTTACGTGGCTGCCCACCGCCGTTACAATACCCACAATTTCATGGCCCGGCACACAGGGGTACACGGCGTTGTTCCATTCGTTGCGTACGGTATGCAGGTCGCTGTGGCACACACCGCAATATTTTATCTCCATTTGCACATCATGCGGCGCAGGTTCCCGGCGCTGTATGGTAAGGGGCACCAGCGGGGTGGTGGCGCTGAGGCCGCCAAATGCTTTTGTTTCTTTCATTGTTAAAAAAATTAAGTTGGTAAGTTATGGTGAAACACGG
>CAYRRL010000230.1:0-5473 GCA_964426665.1 uncultured Ferruginibacter sp.
TTAACGGGAGGAGCGGGCAGTTTTCCTTTTGTCCCTGTGCTTGAAGATAGGCACACGGCTTTCGTTGCCTCTAAGCAGCTTGATGATATTTTTCTGGTGCGTAAGCACAATCATTAATGCCACAAGCACTGCAAATATGCGGTACACAGCTACATCATCGTTCCATATCCAAAGCACACATACAGGAAGCATAATGCCGGCTAAAATGGAACTGAGGGAAACATAGCGGGTAAGGAATAAAACCAAAAGAAAAACCCCGACACAACTTGCAGCAATTACGGGCTGTACTGCCAGTATCATCCCAAACAAAGTAGCCACGCCCTTGCCGCCTTTAAAGTCTGCAAAAATGGGGAAGATATGCCCAAGCACCGCTGCAAGGCCAAGCGCCACCATAAAGTTTGTCCTGTCCCATTCGCTGTGCACATACAATGGCAGGCAATTATAAAGCGCCACAGCCGCCATGCCCTTCAATATATCCATTACCATCACAATAGTGCCGTATTTGCTGCCCATAACCCTAAAGGTGTTGGTGGCGCCCATATTGCCGCTGCCATATTCTCTAATGTCTATGCCGAAAAATTTCCTGCTGATTATCAACGCTGTAGGTATAGACCCGATAAGGTAGGCTATAAAAATGAGTATGAGTTCCTTCATTGTTTCCTGTAGTGAGTTGAGGCCGCAAATATAGCCAATTATCGCTTTGGTTAACAATTATTTAATGCAGGCATGCACACATTTATTGTACTGGGTTAGGATTTTTTTGCATAAATAGCGAGCCAGTCCTTTTTTACAGTGGTGGCTATATGCTGAAAGCCAGCCTTTTGCAGGACGGTTTTCATTTCTTTTTCGTCGCTGCTTAAAAAACCGCTGAAAATGGCTTGTGTGCCGGGATGGGCAATAGCAGCCAATTGTGCAATGTTGGCTGAGATGACATTGAGGTTGATATTGGCAAGGATGATATCATATACTTCCCCCTTGGGTATTTTCTCCATCAGCTTTATATCTATTTTATTGCAATGGTTTTGCAGTATGTTTTCTTTGGTGTTGGCAATGCTCCATTCGTCGTTGTCAATCGCCATGACGGATGCTGCCCCCATTTTTTCTGAAAGGATTGCCAAAATGCCGGTGCCGGTTCCAAAATCAAAAACTTTCTTCCCTTTAAAATCAATTGCCTTCATTTGGCGCATTACTAAAAAGGTGGTGGCATGGTGGCCTGTGCCAAAACTCATTTTGGGGGTGATGACAATTTCATGCTCCACATCTTTTATGGGCTTGTGGAAATGGGCCCTGATGGCAACAAACTTGTCAACATACACCGGCTCAAATTCCGATTCCCATTTTTTGTTCCAGTTGATATTTTCAACGTCGGATTTAGTGTAAGAAACAATGCGGAATTTGGATAGTGTTTGCTCAAATGCTTCCTGGTCGAATTTTAATTCGGGGATAAAGGCTGTAAGCATATCTTCTTCCTCCACAAACCCATCAAAGCCCTGCTCAGCCAGCAAGGCAATCAGTTTGTCTGTTTCTTCCTGGTTGGGAAGCTCAAAGTCGAATTGGTGAAAAATCTGGTGCATTGTTTCTTTTTATTTTGTATCCACTTCAATATGAACAGGTGTTCCGGCAAACTCGAGTATGATGGAATAAAATGTATTTTCCTTGCCACGCCTCTTGTCTGTCAAAACATCAATCCCAAGAATTTGGGTATTATCTGAATGATGAATTTTTCCCGACTCAATTGCGATACTGCTTCCTATTTTTAAAAACCTTTTTTTCCCTTTTACATAATATGCCTTGTCATTTGTTTTTATATCATATATCAGCTTGCCATTTTTTGCAACACCCGTAAAAGTTATTATTTCAGGCTTGCTGTTTTTTGCAACTCCGTCATCATTATAGATAAATCCTGAGCTTATTTTTTTAGATGGGAAATAATGTACAGAGATATTTACTGCTTTATAAGTACTTGTATTTTCATTGTTCTCACGGTTGCGGTGTTCAGGTATGAAGCTTCCCTCTTTCACAAAAACAGGGATTCTTGATAGGCTCAAAGGGAAGTTTATCAAGGCATTGCCGTTATATATATTTGTATCATCTTCATAAAAGCTATACCACTTTCCTTCCGGCAAATACACATTTCTTTCTTTCAATCCTTTTTCTAAAACAGGAGCTACTAAAATACATTCTCCCCACATAAATTCATCATTCACATTGGCAGCAGCCATGTCCTTTGGATAATGATAATACAGTGGCGCAACCAATGGCTCGCCTTTGCTTGTTTGCTTATAAGCTAAAGTATAATTATAAGGCAGCATAGAATATCTTAGTTGCACAGCCTGCTTTGCATATTCTTTCCAAGGTGTATCAATCAATGCAGGCTCGCTTGGGAAACTATAAGCAGCAGTGTCTTTTTCAAAAAGCGCCGTGCCATGCGGCCTGAAGATAGGGGTGAAAGCAGCAAACTGCAGCCATCGTACATATAATTCATTATCGCCTTCGCCGCCTGCAAAACCACCAGCATCTGCATGTATATAAGGAATGCCGCTCATGCTCATGCCAAGCATTAAAGGCACCTGCGCTTGCAGGCCGCTCCAGCTACGGCTCACATCTCCGCTCCATGGGAAAATGCTGTAGCGCTGGCTGCCGGCAAAGCCTGAACGGTTAAGGTGGAACAGCCTTTCATTTGGCAATTCTTTTTTGTAATTATCAAACAACATTTTGTTCCAGTAGTGCCCGTAAATATTATGCACTTCATCAGCGCCCATTAATCTTTTTATGCCAAGGCTTTTGAGGTTGTGCATTAAAGAAGATGGGTGTTTTTCTGGTTCGCCTAAATCTGTCCACCAGGCATTCACGCCATTGGCAATTTGTTTTTTGTAATGATTCTTCCAAATCCAATCGCTGGCATCTTTCCTGAAAATATCCAGCAAACCTCCATAACCAAAATAGAAATCTGTTAATCGGAATGGTTTGCCAGCACTGTCAACGGCAAAATATTTTTTTGCAAAATTGTATTGCTTAGTATTCTCTAAAACAAATGGTTCAGCAATCAAAACAGTGTTGATGTTTTGTTTTTTAAAATCGCCAATCATTTTTTTAGGGTTGGGCCATGCGGTTTTGTTTACCCAATCCAGGTTGCCCATGGTTCTTTTAATGCTGTCGCCAAACCAAAACAAATCATAAATGATTGCATCAAAAGGGATGTGCTCCTTCTTCATCTTTTCAGCAATCTCTTTTGTTTCAGCTTCGCTGCCATAGCCAAAGCGGCTCATAAAATTGCCCATTGCCCAGCGTGGCGGCAATGGCTGTGTGCCGGTAAGTTTAAAATATGACGAGAGTATTTCTTTATAATCTTTCCCAAATATTACATACACATTTAATTCACCGCTGCTGAAGCCTGCTTCAAATACATTAGGGTTTGTTTTTCCAATATCTACATAGCCTTTGCTGGCATTGTCAAAAAACAAAGCGTAGCCAGCAGAAGAAGTAAAGAAAGGCACAGAGAAATTTAATGCATCCGCCCCATTACTGTAACCATACCAGGGGTTGTTGTACAAAGGGAATTTGTAGCCACGCCTGTTTAATGGCAATGCCCTTTCACCGCCGCCAAATATTTTTTCATTATCGGTTAAGCCAATTGTAAAACCATTATAGCCATCAGCAAATGCAGCGGCAGTAATTGTTAGCCTTTTTTCTTTTTCAAGCGTAATTGAATTTGCAGCATGCGAAATTTTTATTGCAGCAGGTTGGCTTACCGGTTTTGCAACAACCGCATCGGTAATGTTTTCATTTCTTGAATAACCAGTTGGAGTAAAAGCCAACTTTACAATATTGCCTGAATAAGGCAAAACATCCCATTCGCCGTTAGTTGCTTTAAACTTTTTTGATTGGGCAAAACCGTTTGCTGCACCTGCCAGAAAAATAAAAAAAACTATGTATCTATTCAGCATCTTTATTTTTTATACAAGGTAAATGAAAAACAAATTTGCCTGTGCTTAATGTGTACTTTTTAAGGCAAAAAAACAGGCTTTGTTGCTTACAAAAACAGGGGCATTAAAGCCCCTGTATATATCAATCGGTTTTGGCAATCCTACTTTTTTGCCAGCATAGCGGTGTACTGGTGCGTTACTTTTTTTATTATGTAGCCGCTAATCCATCCCACATAACCATACCTTGGGTAAATGAACTTTTTATTGGGGTTGCCGTTGCTTATTTTCTTTGCTAATTCATCCAAGATTATAGCGCCGGCTGTCAAAGCTTTTTGATCATAAGTTTTAAACACACGGTTGATATTCCTTTTAGCGATTTCTGCAGTTTCCGTGTTTGAGATAGTGTATAAAGCCGCAGGCTTTGTCAAATCATTGAACCCGTTGTAAATTTTGCTGCGGAAGTCGGCAATATCTTTCGCTGTTAATTCCACATAACTTTTTTGTGCGTCTTGCGGGTACATGTAAGAAGTAAGCGCCCACACAATGCCACCAGATAAATAAACAACATCTTTTGTTTTAAAGTCAGCCTTTCCCTGCAAATCGTTATCCAATGCTGCAGCAATGCTGTCTTTCCATAATTTTTCAGCAGTGTATGTAAAGTGTGCAATATCGCCATTGTCTTTGCTTTCTACCAGTCGCTGGAAAGATTTGGTGCCAAGAGAAAAAGTAAAAGGCACTATCAGGCGGGCATCATTAAAATAGCCGCCCTTTGTGTTGCCGCTTCCCACATCCAGTTGGTTGGCGCTAAACCTGTCTTTTTGCGGCACTATGCCAAGTATGCTCAACTCTGCTTCCTGTGAGGGCGTTACTGAAGTAATGGGCACGGAAAAATCCATTTCTTTTGGCCTTATCACATAGGCGAAATAATCTACCTTGTTGTATTTGTCAAGCTCCTGCCTAAGCCCGCTGCTTATAACAACATGCACATTGGTATTAGGTATTTTGTACCTGGTTTTAATTATCTTCCATAAAAGCGAAAGGGCATCCTGAGTTTCTTTTTCGCTTTGATAAGAGAGCTCGGCCGCATCAGTATTGATGGCGGTATCGCCAATAAGGGTGTAATCGTATTGCCGGTCTTTGCTGAGCTTTACTTCAATGATACTCATTTTTACTCCCTTGGCGCCAATTTCCATACCAGCATACATATCGCCAATTCCTTGTGCGCTTTTCAAAAGGCTTTCCACCACATTGGCCAGCACATTCATTTTTACAGCCCTGTACAGCTTGATAGATTTCTGGTAACTTTCTATGGCTTTGGGCGTTTGGTCAAGCTTGGTGTATAAAGTGCCAAGGCCTTGCAGGGCATATGCCTGCGAATAAGTATCATTATACTCGGTTGCCCTCTTCAAACCTCTTTTAAAATAGTCTTCGGCAGCTTCCAGTTGCTGTACCTCCATAAAAGTATTGGCGGTTTGCAACATCCTGAAGGCGGTAGGGCTTTTAATTTGCTGTGCTACAGCCCCGGCACAGGCAAATGCCATCAAAAC
>CAYRRL010000231.1:0-5451 GCA_964426665.1 uncultured Ferruginibacter sp.
CATCCAATACCAATTCCAGCTTGTCTACATGGTAGCGTATTTCATCAAAATATTTGCCTTTTACTTCATCGCAGTAAGCAATGGCTTTTTCCCTTGTATCGGCAATGTCGTTTGATTTTTTCCTTGCTTCTATCATTGCCTTCACGCCATCGCTCATGGCAGCAATATGCTTGCTGATGTCTTTTACAATAGCCAACTGGCTTGCATAATCGGCATCAGACAAACCAGCCTCTTTCAGCCCTTTGATATTTTCAATCAGTACATTTTGGTACTTAATTGCAGAAGGCAGCACAACAGAAGTAGCCAGTTCGCCCATTATCCTTGCCTCAATCTGCACTTTTTTTATGTATGCTTCCAGCATTATCTCATGCCTTGCTTCCAGTTCTGCATGGTTGTACACTTCATTGCCTTCAAACAAATGTTTTGCTTTATCGGTGATATAAGCATCCAGCGCCAAAGGCGTTGTTTTTACATTTGGCAAGCCACGCTTTGCAGCTTCGGCGGCCCATTCGTCGCTATAGCCATCGCCTTCAAACAATACTTTTTTGCTCTCTACAATATATTTTTGTATTGTTTGCATAATTGCTATTTCTTTCTTCTCGCCTTTGTCAATCAATGCATCCACATCTTTTTTGAATGTCTTTAATGTATCGGCAACAATGGTATTCAACACCGTCATTGCATTGGCACAGTTTGCAGCAGAGCCTACTGCACGGAATTCAAATTTATTACCGGTAAATGCAAATGGGGAAGTGCGGTTGCGGTCTGTGTTGTCAAGCATCAGCTCTGGTATAGTTTTGTGTATATCCAGTTTAAGCATTGCTTCGTCCTGTTCATCAAACTTATCGCCTACCCTTGTTTCCACCTGGTTCAATACATCAGTAAGGAATTTGCCAATAAAGATAGAGATGATTGCAGGCGGTGCTTCGTTTGCCCCAAGGCGGTGGTCGTTGCCGGCGCTTGCAATAGATGCCCTTAATAATTCAGAATAATCATGCACGGCTTTAATGGTGTTAACGAAGAAAGTTAAGAACATCAAATTGGTTTTTGGCGTTTTGCCGGGTGCCAATAAGTTTACGCCTGTATCCGTAGCAATGCTCCAGTTGTTGTGCTTGCCGCTGCCGTTGATGCCGGCAAATGGTTTTTCATGCAGCAACACTTTTAAACTGTGGCGCTTTGCAACCCTTGTCATTACATCCATCAGCAAAGTATTGTGGTCAACTGCAAGGTTTGCTTCTTCAAATATTGGCGCACATTCAAATTGCGAAGGGGCCACTTCATTATGCCTTGTACGCAAAGGGATGCCCAGTTTGTAAGATTCTTCTTCAAAATCCCTCATGAAAGCATATACTCTTTCAGGTATAGCGCCAAAGTAATGGTCTTCCAGTTGCTGGCCCCTTGCCGGCGCATGGCCAAACACGGTACGGCCTGTCATAGTAATATCAGGGCGGGCATTTGCCAAACCTGCATCAATTACAAAATATTCCTGTTCCCAGCCAAGCGTAGCCGTTACTTTGGTTACATTCTTATCAAAATACTGGCACACATCCACAGCCGCTTTATCCAAAGCAACCAATGCTTTTATCAAAGGGGTTTTTGCATCAAGCGATTCGCCTGTATAAGAAACAAAAACAGTAGGTATGCAAAGCGTTTTGCCTTCGCCTACTTCCATAATAAACGGAGGGGAAGAAGGGTCCCAGCCGGTATAGCCACGGGCTTCAAAAGTTGCCCTTAAGCCGCCAGAAGGGAAAGAAGAAGCATCCGGCTCCTGTTGTATCAACGCAGCGCCTTCAAACTCTTCAATTGGGGTGCCGTCGCCTTTTAATGTAAAGAATGAATCATGTTTTTCTGCAGAAAGGTCGGTTAATGGCTGGAACCAGTGCGTATAGTGTGTTACGCCTTTGCTCTCTGCCCAGGCCCTTAAGCCTGTGGCTATCTGGTTGCCCATTGCCCTGTCAATCTTTTTTCCGCTTTTAATAGAAGCAGCTAAACTTTTATATGCTTCGTCGCTTAAATACTGGCGTGCCGTTTTCAACGTAAACACATTCTGGCCAAAAATGTCGGTGATTTTTGTAGAACCCTTTACCGAAACCGGCTTGCTGGTTTCTAAATTGTCAATTGCCTTAAAACGTAATGATTGCATGTTTTAAATAATTTTAAGGCACAAAATAAGGCAAATAATAACAATAAATGATTTTATCTGCACAAAATTCAACGAATTGGGCAAAAAGCGTGGAAAAAGTAAATATGCTTTTATTTTTTAATGCCTGCAAACGTTCCCAGTTTTGCCCAATCAATGCCAAGGGCAAACGGGGCAATTATAAAAGGCAGGTAAATTGACCGGTACCTTACAATGGCGCCAATCACGGGGACGGTATAGCCAATAATCAAACAAAGTGACAAGCCAAAAAACAAACTGAAAAAAACAAAGGGCCGGTTGAATGAAAAGCCTGGCTGCCGCCAAAGGAAAAAAGCCACCACCAGCAATTCGTAAAAAACCAGTTCGATGCTTAATGGCAACAGCATTTTTGACAATTTTACATCTGTAAGCAATGGCCGGAGCAAGCCATGCTGCAACGCCTGCGGCGCTGCTTTCGCAAAGCCTGCAGGGGTTGGCTGCAATGTATCCATTGGCATTGTTGTATTGCCCTTGAGCAATAAAAAATCAGCTTGCCGCTTTGCCATATAAACTGGCAGGTTGATTGAAGGCGAAAGGTATGGTGTGCTGAAAAACAAAACAATGAGCACAGCATATACTGCAAGAAAAATTTTTACGGGCTGCATATTTTTTTTCTGTGCCCAAAACCAGGCCATAAGCGGGGGCACAAATGCCATAAAAACAAACAACCTGAAAAAGAAAACAAGCGCCAATGAAAGCCCTATATAAATTATGCGGCGAGGCAGCCACCTGCCCCCTTCCAGTATTTTCCATGCATTAAATACAACCACTCCAATTAATGCCAGTACCAAACCATCCTTGTGTATTGCGCTGCTGTAAAACAAAACTGATGGCAACAGGAAAACAACTGCAGCAGTTAGCAATTTATGTTGCCGGTACATTGCATTGAAAACCCTGTAAAGCCCAATATGCCCAAAAAAAATAGTGAAATTGTACAGCACAACATTCACATAGTAATTGCCGCCGCTGAATACATCAAACACAGACAGCAGCTTAATAATGAGATTGTCTTTTAAATCGTTCCAGTAAGAATTTTGCACATTAAGAAAACCACCATAACCATAACTATAACCTGTGTAAAAAAAATTGGCGAAATATTCCTTTGGGTTGGATAAAAGCAAACGGTATTCAGTTAAGCCACTTCGGTGATAAAACCATGAATCGCTGCCGGGCTGGCCATGCGCAAGCCAACCAGAAAACAGGCCAGCAATAACCTTGCAAATAAATAATGCAATAATTACCTGCAGGCCCAGCCCGGCATTTTTTACAAAACGGATTTTGGCAAGCAGCCAGCTTAATATTATCAGCCAAAAGAAAAAGAGGAAATAAGACAAAGCCAAAAATTTGATTGGGGGAAGTTAGTTAAAATAATAAACCCAAGCCTTCAATTTAAAATGCTTACAGGTTGTACTTTCGCAGCCTCTAACACTCATTATGGAAATCACCGCACAAACCGCCAAAGAACTTCGCCTTACAGAAGAAGAATTTGAATTGATAAAACAAAAGCTCGGCCGCACGCCCAACTTTAATGAGCTTTGTTGCTTCAGCGCCATGTGGAGCGAACATTGCAGCTATAAAAACTCTATCAAGTGGCTGAAAACATTGCCAAGGGAAGGGAAAAAAATGCTTGTGAAAGCCGGCGAGGAAAATGCAGGGCTTATGGATATTGGCGATGGCTATGGCGTAGTGTTTAAAATTGAAAGCCATAACCACCCGAGCGCTATTGAACCATTCCAGGGCGCAGCAACCGGCGTGGGCGGCATACACCGTGACATATTCACCATGGGCGCAAGGCCTATCGCTTCTTTAAATTCACTTCGCTTTGGAAAATTGACAGAGCCAAAAACACAACACCTGCTTGCAGGCGTGGTGCATGGTATTGGGCATTATGGAAATTGCTTTGGCGTGCCAACTGTTGGCGGCGAAATTTATTTTGAAGAATGCTATCACACCAACCCGTTAGTAAATGCTATGAGCGTTGGCGTGTTGAAAAACGGCGAAACGATTTCCGCTACGTCAGGCAATATTGCTGGCAACCCGGTATTTTTTGTTGGCAGCGCCACAGGCAAAGATGGCATTGGCGGCGCATCATTTGCTTCCGGCGATATTACAGCAGACAGCGCAGAAGATTTGCCTGCTGTGCAGGTAGGCGACCCTTTCCAGGAAAAAAAATTACTGGAAGCCTGTTTGGAAGCTATAAAAACAAATGCATTAGTAGGCATGCAGGACATGGGCGCAGCGGGCATCATTTGCTCCACTGCAGAAATGAGCGCCAAGGGCAATGCCGGCATGAGGATAGATTTGGGCAAAGTGCCAACAAGGCAAAAAAATATGAAGGCCTGGGAACTGTTGCTAAGCGAAAGCCAGGAAAGGATGCTGATGGTAGTGAAGAAAGGCGAAGAAGCAAAAGTAAGAGCAGTGTTTGAAAAATGGGACTTGCCTTGCAGTGAAATTGGCGAAGTAACTGCCGATGGGAAGTTGCAATTCTTTATGAATGGCGTATTAGAGGCAGAAGTACCAGCAGAAGAATTAGTATTAGGTGGCGGTGCCCCGCAATATGAAAGGGAGTTTAGAGAGCCTGCATATTTAGAAACAAATAAAAAATTTGATCCGGCAACAATCACTGTCCCATCTGATTTAAAAAATATTGCAGCGCAAATCATCGCTATCCCAAACATTGCCAGCAAGCGCTGGGTATATGAGCAATACGACAGCATGGTGGGAACAGGCAGCGCAAGCACCAATGCGCCAAGCGATGCAGCCGTGGTAATTGCAAAACCTACCAACAAAGGATTAGCCCTTACAACAGACTGCAACAGCAGGTATGTATATGCCGACCCATACAAAGGCGCCATGATTGCTGTGGCAGAAGCAGCAAGGAATATTGTATGCAGCGGCGGGCACCCGCTTGGTATTACCAATTGCTTAAACTTTGGCAACCCATACAATCCCGAAGTGTATTATCAATTTGTTCATGCTATTAAAGGCATGGGCGATGCCTGCAGGAAGTTTGATACACCTGTTACAGGTGGCAACGTTAGTTTCTACAACCAGTCGCCTGACGGTGCAGTGTACCCCACACCTACCATTGGCATGGTGGGCGTGATGGGCAGTGTGGATGAAAAAATGACAATGGATTTTAAAGCAGCAGGCGATGCAATTGTTTTGATTGGCAGCAGCAAAGAGGATATTAATTCATCTGAGTACCTGCACAAAATACATGGCATTGAAAACAGCCCGGCGCCTTATTTTGATTTAGAAGAAGAATTTAT
>CAYRRL010000232.1:0-5440 GCA_964426665.1 uncultured Ferruginibacter sp.
ATTGCAATACAGCCTTAATGGCGGCGCATACCAAAGTGGGAATACATTTACTGTAGATGCTGCATCAGCCCCATACACAGTTACTGTTAGGGATGAAAATATGTGTACTGTAAATACAAACACAATTTCATCGATAGCAGAGCCTTCAGGAATAACAGCCAGCGCAGCAGCGGGCACTATTGGCTGCAACGGCGGCACTACTACATTGACTGTTGCAGCCTCAGGCGGAACCGGCGCATTGCAATACAGCCTTAATGGCGGCGCATACCAAAGTGGGAATACATTTACTGTAAATGCTGCATCTTCACCATACACAGTTGCAGTGAAAGATGCCAATGATTGTATTAAAACAACAAATACAGTAATAGTAACACAACCTGCTGTTGTCTCAATTCCTGTGGTTGGCACTATTACACACCCAACTTGTACTGTTGCTACAGGCTCTGTTGCATTAAGCGGTTTGCCATCAGGCTCATGGATACTTACTAGAAACCCCGGCGGCATTACAACAACAGGCAATACAACATCCACAACAGTAAGCGGATTGGCTGCAGGCGCTTATACATTTACTGTATCAAACGGCACATGCACATCATTGGCAACTGGCAGCGTTGTAATCAACACACAGCCAGCAACTCCGCTGAAACCAGAGGTTGGTGCTATTACACAACCAACCTGTACCATGGCAACAGGAAGCGTAGTGCTTAGCAACTTGCCATCTGGCACATGGGTGGTAACAAGCACGCCAAGTACATTCACAACAACAGGCAGTGGAACTACAGTAACAATCAGTGGCATACCTGCAAACAATAATTATGTGTTTAAAGTAACAAACGCTGATGGCTGTATCTCGCCTGCATCGGGCAGCGTGCAAATAAATGCACAGCCTGTAACACCGGCAAAACCAACGGTAGGAACCATTACGCAGCCAACCTGCACAGTTGCCACCGGATCGGTGGTATTGAGTGGTTTGCCGTCAGGTTCATGGACGCTTACAAGAAACCCCGGAGGCGTTACCACCACGGGCAGCACAACATCCGTAACAATAACTGGCCTTGCCTCAGGAACATACACTTATACTGTAACAAGCGGGGCTTGCACTTCGCCTGCAACATCTAATATTGTTATCAACGCAGCGCCAACTATACCAGCGCCAACAGTGGGCACTATCACACAACCTACTTGTACTGCCGCAACTGGTTCAGTAGCATTGAGCGGCTTGCCATCTGGCACATGGACATTGGTGCGTATGCCGGGCAACGTAACCACCACAGGCAGCAGCACATCTGTTACAGTTAGCAGCCTGGCTGCAGGCACTTACACCTTTACTGTAAAAAATGCAGCAGGCTGTACTTCGCCATCTACCGGTAATGTTGTGATAAATACACAACCGGCAACACCGTCGAAACCAACGGTGGGCGCTATCACACAACCAACTTGCGCCTTGCCAACCGGCTCAGTGGTATTGAGCGGCCTGCCATCAGGTTCATGGACGATTACACGTTCACCGGGAGGTGTTACCACTACAGGCAGCACAACATCCGTAACAATAAGCGGCCTTGCCGGCGGTACTTATACGTTTACTGTGAAAAATGCGGCAGGTTGCACTTCGCCAGCTTCATCAAAAGTAACTATTACCGCTATTAATTGTGCTGTGCTTACGCTTGGCAACAGGGTTTGGTATGATACAGACAATAATGGCGCTAACAGCAGCAGCGAAAACGGAATAAAAGGGTTGACGGTGAAGCTTTACAAAGATGATAATAACGATAATAATGCCGATGGAACAGCAATAGCAACTACTACAACCAATTCTACAGGGTACTATACCTTTAGCAGCCTGGTGCCGGGCAATTATATTGTAGGCGTAACAATACCAGCAGGCTACATCAGCAGTGCGGTAAATGCCGGCGACCCGGACAATAACAAAGACCTTGATGATAATGGCCAGGTACTTGTTGGCAGCGAAATACGTGGGTTGGCAATAACGCTTTCAATAGGAAATGAATTTGATGGCAGCAAGTCAAAGACCAATACCAACAACACGTACGACTTTGGCTTATTGCCAGATTGCAGTTGCATCAACACCTCAGGCAACCTGCTTACTAATGGCAGCTTTGAAAGCGGCACAACAGGCTGGTCTGCCACAGGCGGCACTGTTACATCGGGCACAGGCTATGTAGCCTGCGGCAGCAAAAATGGCTTTAATAATTCCGGCGGTAAAGCATCTGTAGTGTACCAGGACGTAACAATAACTCCCGGCACTATTGTTAAGTTCACCGGGTTTGCCGGCACACATACGCAAGGCTTGTCCTGCTCTCCTAAATTAAGCCTTGTGTTCCGCAGCGCATCAGGGGCTGTGTTAAGCCAAACTGATGTAGCCATTACCCGGGATGTAGACGTGAACTTTAACCAACTTGCCTTATACACAATGACAGCCACTGCGCCTGCGGGCACCGCTAAAGTGAGGGTGCAAAGCTCTATCAGTTGCAACTATGTGAAGATGGATGCGTTTTGCTTGAGAACAGTTGCTTCCCTCAGCAGGCCTTCATTGTTTGCAGCAGAGCCGGAAACAAAAACATTTGAAGGCTTTGATGTGCTGGCAAACCCCAACCCGGTAGTTAGCTCCTTTAATGTGGTTGCAAAAAGCAGCGACAATGCCACAGCAGTTAATATAAGGGTAACGAGCGCCGATGGAAGAGTGGTGGCTGTTCAAAAAATAACAGCGAACAGCACTATTAAAATTGATGCTGCCCATTGGAGAACCGGCGTTTACTTTGTGGAAGCAGTGCAGGGCAAGCAACGAAAAATTGTACGGCTTGTGAAGTTATAAAACCGCAATTAATCAGATAAACAAGGGGGCATTTTAAGCCCCCTTTTTTTTAGTGCTTGAATTACTTATTTTTAGCATAGTTTTTACTGTATGTTTTCAGATCCTTGTTGCAAAAGCTATTGCTTTTGTTTTTGAAACCAAACTTATTGATATGAAAATTAAGCCTCCGGTTTTCGCTATAATCTTTGCTCTTATGCTGGGGGTTTGCAATACTGCCCTTTGTAATGAAATAGACAGTTTAAAAAGGCTGCTTGCTTCTAATATAAACGACACCACCAGGGTTAATGTTTTAAATACATTAAGCAAGGAATTATCTCATACAAACCTCGATTCAGCTATATTAATGGCAACAGAGGCTAAAACATTGGCTGAAAAAATTGATTACAAGCCAGGCCTTGCATTGGCATATAAATATATTGGTATGGGGTATTACCTGCAGGGCAAATACAAAGAAACTGTATTAAGCTGGCAGCAGGCTGCCAGTTTATTTAAATCAATTGGAGACAAAAAAGGCGTGGCCAATATGCTGGGAAACCAGGGGGCTGCCTATTTTGAGCAGGGTGATGATGCCAAAGCATTGGAGTTGCATTTACAATCCCTTAAAATAGCAGAGGAAGTAAAGGACACAGCACGGATACTCAGCCAGCTTACTAATATTGGCGGTATTTATCTGAACAAGGAAGCTACTTATAAGAAAGCCCTTGATTATTTTATCAGGTCTTACAAGCTCTGTACGCTGATAAAAGATGATTACGCAACAGGCACTGCTGCTGTAAATCTTGGCGAAACCTATTATAAGCTTGGTGACGATTCCACAGCCATCATTTACCTCCGGGAGTCTGAAAAGGCTTATGCAGAACAGCCAGAGAACCTGCCTTATACCTACAACTATATTGGCCGTGTATATACACGGCAAAAGAAATTTGATGAAGCAATAAAAATCCTTCAAAAGGCTTATGAAATTTCAAAACAAGTTGATACAAAGCTTAATCAAACACAATCGTTAGTAGCGCTTGCACAGGCTTATACCGCTAAAGGGGATATTGCATCTGCAATAGCTGCATATAAGCAGTCGCTTGAAATCGGTATCCCTTTAAATGCAGTTACAGAAATGAAGGATGCATACCAGGGGCTGACAGAGGCGTATTCCCGGCAAAAAGATTTCACGAATGCATATAAGTACCAAAATTTGCTTCTTGCAATAAAAGATACCATCTATAATATCAACACTGACAAAAAACTGGGTACGCTTCAGTTTGGTTTTGATATGGAGAAAAAAGAGTCGCAGATAAAACTCCTCAACAAAGACAAGGAATTGCAGGAGCAGGAAATAAGGCGGCAGAAAGTTGTAAAGTATAGTTTTATTGCAGGCTTTGCTGTAATGGTATTGTTTGCAGGCGTGTTTTTTGCCCAGCGAAACCGTATCCACAAAGCAAAGAAACGAAGCGATGAATTGCTGCTGAATATTTTGCCTGAAGAAACAGCAGAAGAGTTAAAGGAAACGGGCACAGCCAAAACAAAAAGTTTTGAGTCTGTTACGGTATTATTTACTGACTTTAAAAACTTTACCATAGCCAGTGAAAAACTGACACCAGAGGAATTGGTAGAAGAAATTAACCATTGCTATTGTGCATTCGACCGTATTATTGAAAAATACGGGATAGAGAAAATAAAAACAATTGGCGACTCGTATATGTGCGCAGGCGGCTTGCCGGTTACAAATGCCACACATCCCTTTGATGTAGTATCAGCAGGCTTGGAAATGGTGAAATTTATTGAAGACAATAAGAATGAAAGGATAGCAAAAGGCCAACCGTATTTTGAGCTCCGTTGCGGAATACATACAGGGCCGGTGGTAGCCGGTATTGTAGGCATAAAAAAGTTTGCTTATGATATTTGGGGCGATACAGTGAATACTGCATCAAGGATGGAAAGCAGCGGGGGAGTGGGCAAAGTAAACATTAGCGGCACTACATATGAAATTATAAAAGATAAATTTACTTGTATCCCCAGAGGGAAAATTGAAGCAAAAAACAAAGGTTCAATTGATATGTATTTTGTAGAAGGGGGAATTTAAACTAATTATTCCAAAAGAAAAGGTGAAGAGCAATCTTCACCTTTTCTTATTTCCGGTATTTTTAGTTTAATACCCTGCTTTCGCCCCGCCAATATTTTCAATGGGGTGCCAGGTAGTTTTAATTTCCTGAAAGTCCATAATAAAGTATGGCGATTGCCCTGCATTGCCTTCCCAATCAACTTTATCGTAAGTAACAATACGTTTTACATTCAGCGCAGATTTTTCTTTAATGAGTTTTTGATTAGCCTCATCTTTTTCGCAATATACAGTGGCATTCACATCCATGTGGTCTGCAAAGAAGGGGAGAAGCTCACTTGCTTTTCCTGTAAGAATATTTACAACGCCACCTGGCAAATCAGAACTGTTCAATACTTCAGCAAATGTAACTGCACATAGAGGTTTGCTTGATGATGCTAAAACAATACAGCTATTTCCACCCGCAATTATTGGCGCAACAACCGAAACTAAGCCAATCAATGAACTGTTTTGCGGCGCTATTGCAGCTACAACGCCTGTTGGCTCTGGTGCGG